>CAYOSJ010000227.1:0-1007 GCA_964406595.1 uncultured Dorea sp. | reverse complement strand
CATATTACATTAGAAATTAAAAAGATGACAAAAAGTGTAACGGCTATTAAAAATTATCCGCTTGTATTTGAAAATTGTGCGGTGAATTATTATAAACCACAATTTTGTTATATTGGAGGAATGAATGATAATCTGGGAGGCAGGGGAATTTCAAAGGGAATTCGAGATTTGGATGCAAAATTAATATTGGCAGGTAATACAAATGAAGAATATATTAAAAAAATGAGTAATTTATCGGGTGGAAAGATAGAAAATAGAGGGTTTTGTTCTAAGCAAAAGGTACGAGAACTTGTAAAGGATAGTAGAGCAGGTATGGTTGTATATTTGCCGCACCCTAATTGTATTCACGCATTGCCCAATAAAATGTTTGAGTATTTAGAAGCAAGTATTCCGATTATTTGTTCGGATTTTCCAGATTGGAAAGAGATGCTGGGAAAAAGAGAGTGTTGCATTTTTGTAAATCCTTATAATGAGGAAGAAATAAGAGAGGCGATGAAATATTTTCTTGAACATCCAGAGGAAGCAAAAAGAATGGGAGAAAATGGTCGAAAAGCGGTTGAAGAAGAATTTAACTGGAAGCGAGAAGAAAAAAAATTATTTTTGTTGTATCAGAAATTGAGTGGTGTGCAATGTAAGGACAAGGGAGAAGGAAATGAATACAAATAGCAGTCAGAATATAATTAGTATGAAAAAACTATTGCATAATTTCAGAAAAAGATCGTGGATATTAGGAATAATAGTCGCATTAGCGATAGGAATTTCCGTAATGTCGGCGCGAGAAGGCAATGGAATAGTATATATGGGTGAAAGTGCTCTTAAAATCAGTACAGAGCGGATAGAAGGACTTACACCTGTGACAGTTAACATTGAAGGGGTGACACAAGAATTTAATATATATTTGTCAACGGAAGAGATTATAGATAAGATAAATAAAAATCTTTCTAAGATGTCATACGAGATGTTTTCACAAAGAGATATTCCAACTTATGAAATAACTAATAATATTA
>CAYOSJ010000226.1:0-1009 GCA_964406595.1 uncultured Dorea sp. | reverse complement strand
AGTCAGAGAGTATATGTGTATATGCAGATGGATCCTAAAAAGGTGCCAGATGGTTGGAATCTAAATGGAAATGGCTGGTATACCGTTGGTTTTGTTGATGTGCCCGGACTTCCTTCAGCAAAAGACTACAACAGTGGTTCCCTTAATCAATATAAAAATATGGTAATCGCTGAAATTAAGGCTGGTAATTTGAATCGTTATGAAGGTCATGCAACTCTTACTTTGGATACTGATAGAATAGATTGGCAAGTATTAAAAACTGATATTGGAGCAATCGACTTTCCTGACGCAGAAAATCCGGCATGGCACTTGGATGGCTGGTATGATGTTGAATTGACCGCAACAGTCAAAATTAGAGGAAATCGGGAGACAAAGGGATATACTGGAAGTGAACAAGAGACTACAGGATTTGAGATAATAGATAATCCAGATGGAGTTCTGGTAGATAGTATAAAGTTAAAAGAAGGAATAGAAGCGAAAGCAACTGGAACAAGTGTTGGAACATATCCAATGGGATTGACCGCAACTGATTTTGAGTTGCCGGAAGGTTATGATCTGGTTAACTTTATTGTAGAAGATGGTTGGCTGGAGATCACAAAGAATACAGAGCAACAGACAATTACCATTACCGGACGTAATAAGACAGAGAAATATAATGGAACTGAGCAGGATGTAATTGGCTATGATGTAACGTATCCAGAAGGCATAGATGAAAGCAATTTCCAAGTCTCTTTGGCACCTGGCGTGGAAGCAAAGGCAAGCGGAAAAGATGTCGGCACATACAAGATGAACTTAACAAAGGATAGTTTTATAGTTGAGTCTGATAATTATTCCGATATAAATGTAGTTGTAAATGATGGTTCATTAACGATTACTCCGAGAGAAGTAACGCTCACATCAGGAGGAGGAAGTAAGCCATACGACGGAACAGCGCTTACGAATGATACAGTAACAGTCAGTGGCGATGGATTCGTAGACGGTGAGGGAGCAGATTATACTGTAACCGGAA
>CAYOSJ010000225.1:0-1018 GCA_964406595.1 uncultured Dorea sp. | reverse complement strand
AAATAGATATGTAAGGTTTTGCTGTCGAATTTATGATTCTGTTGTTGTCGAATCTATCTTTCTATTTACAGTATAACCATCTCATAAGATTTTATACATCCGTTTTGATTTTTTTGCATGACAAACAAGACATTGTATTGATTGCTTTTTTGTGGGCGCTGCCCACACCCGACCTCTGGAATAGAGTAGGGAAATTCTGGCAATAATACAAATGCCGACGGAATAAAAAAGGAAGCGGGAATGGTCAGCTTTGGAGCAAAGCCATTCCTGCCTTTCTTTTCTTACAGATAATTGGTAAGCCGTTCTCCATACAAGACAATCAGCTGATTCAGCACCTGATCCCAGTTTCGATATCTTTGCGTCCACTTCTTAACTACATTTTCACTGGCAAGGTACAGCATCTTTTCCAGTGCCGCATCACTTGGAAATACACTCTTGGTTTTCGTGACTTTCCGATATTGACGGTTCAGCCCCTCAATGATGTTGGTTGTATACATAATACGCCTGATATCATTTGAAAACTGGAAAAAGGAACTTACATCTTCCCAGTTATTTTCCCAGTTGCTGATCGCATAGGGATATTTCTTCCCCCATTTCTCCTTAATGTCCTCCAGTTCTGATAAAGCTGCTGTTTCATTTGGGGCATTATATACCGCTTTGAAATCTGAGGAAAACTTTTTCAGATCAGTATAGTTTACATACTTGAAAGAATTACGCAGCATATGGATGACACATCTCTGGATCTCTGCCTGCGGATAGACTGCCTGGATAGCTTCTTTAAAGCCCGGAAGACCATCTACACAGAAGAAAAGGACATCTTTTACCCCGCGATTCTTCAGGTCGTTGAGCATTCCAAGCCAGAACTTGCTGGTTTCATTGGCTCCTACTGTGATACTGAGGATATCTTTGTACCCTTCCACTGTAACACCAAGAACAACATAAGCAGCACGGCTTAAGATCCTACCATCCTCCCGGACTTTGTAATGAATACAATCCATAAAGACAAACGGATACACTG
>CAYOSJ010000224.1:0-1022 GCA_964406595.1 uncultured Dorea sp. | reverse complement strand
CAAAGTGTACTTTCACGGATATTTGCAGTCCTTTTCATATACCTAAAAACTTTACATTTTTGAAAAAATAGGTTCGTCCGATCTCTAATTTTTCTAATGCTTCCTCTAGCTTCAGTTCTTTTCGTCTCCATTTTCCCGCCACTTCTGCAAAATCTTCAGGCAGCGGCTTCCCGGGATTGCCAAAATGTACCCCTCGCTCTTTCGCCGCCGCGATCCCTTCCGCCTGACGCTTTCGTATATTTTCCCGTTCATTTTGCGCCACATAAGAAAGAATCTGAAGTACAAGGTCGGCGATAAACGTCCCGGTAAGATCCTTGTCCTTATCCCGGGTATCTAAAAGGGGCATATCCAGCACCACGACGTCTACCTTCTTTTCTCGTGTAAGGAACCTCCACTGTTCCAGAATTTCCTCATAGTTACGTCCCAGCCGGTCAATCGACTGTATCACCAAGATATCCCGTTCTTTCATCTTTTTCATTAATTTCCGGTACGCCGGACGGTTGAAGTCTTTCCCGCTCTGCTTGTCTATGAAGATCTGTTCCTCCTGAACGTGAAATTCCTTCAATGCGATCATCTGCCTGCTTTCATTTTGCTCTCTCGTAGATACGCGGACATATCCGTAAGTCGTGTTTTTCATTCGTTCTTACCTCTCTTTTGTTTTTATTTTTTATACCTTTCCGGACGAAGTCCGCCCATCCCGAAGGGATATGCGTTGCGGAATGCCCTGTGGGTACGCCCAAAGAATATGATATTGGGTTAATAGGTATTTTACCCTGATATCATTTCATTCTTACATATTTTGTGCTATAGTTAATAAAAAGAAAGGCGGTGAACAAAATATTGAGGATTTATCTGGATAATTGTCAACGAATTAAAGATATGAATATGAAAACAGATATATTTGAATGTAAGGGAACTAAGTCAAAAAGCAATGGAATATTCTAAAAATCTATAACCCTGGCAATATAATATGCTTACCCAGGGAGTCGATGCGGTGCTATGCCAGCCGCCGGACACAAGAA
>CAYOSJ010000223.1:0-1041 GCA_964406595.1 uncultured Dorea sp. | reverse complement strand
GATTCTCCAAAAATGCGTTAAGGTCGTCCGCAAACTGCTCCATTGTAAAGGGCGCCGTCCCTCTCGGCGTTCTGCCGTGACCTCTTGTGTCAACGCAAACTGTCTTAAAGCTATGAGAAAAATATTCAGTTTGCTTTTCAAAATAATCTCCGCTGTCGCCGTTGCCGTGCAGAAAGACAAACGGAGTTCCCTCGCCTTTTTTCTGATAATATAATGAAATGTCCAACCGCTTCACCCCACTCTGTTACAGTGAAATCTGCTTTTGCTGACGGATTATTTCCGCTTTACCGCCGTTCAAAATCTTTGAAAAATCTTTTTTTGACCCGTCAAACGGCTTGCCGTCCACCGAAATTATGACATCATTTTTCATAATTCCGCATTTTTTAAGACGTGAAAACGGATAAAGATTTTCAACATAAAGCCCGTTAAGATTCGGTGCCCCCGTCAGCGAGCGCAATCCCTCATTCAATGAAACAAATTTGCCGTATTTATTATGTATTTTAACTCTGTTTTCACAGTTTGCCGAAAATTTCAAATCTGGCTTTGCACAGTCGGCTCTGCCGAAATTATAATCAAACGGCAAAAATTTGTCAAAACAGAAGTTGTTGTTCATAATGTCTGCAATGTCGGCAGTCAAAAATTCGTTCTGCGTGCCTTTAAGTATTTTCTGTTTTCTGTCGGACTTCTTGCAGTTCAAAAAGTAATTTTCGTGGATTTTTGTCGTAAAGCCCGAATTTAGCAGTGCAATCCGCAAAGGCTGTTTGTTAAATACAACATTATTTTCAACAATGTCGTCATTCCCCTCAAAGGTGGCGTGCAAATCAATCGGAGCATTTACAATGACGTTGTTTTTAACAGTTCGGAAAAAGCCTTCACGCAGCTTTATCCCCACTCCGAAGCAGAAATTGTCCTTAATTATATAGTTTGACGAGCCGTCATCCAAATCTATTCCGAATCCGTGATTTCCCACAACTCTGTTATGAATAATATTGTTTTTTTCAAGCATATCTTTAATGCAATTATTGGTTGAAGTTTTTCCGT
>CAYOSJ010000222.1:0-1041 GCA_964406595.1 uncultured Dorea sp. | reverse complement strand
AAATAATTGGATATTCCATAAAAATAGTCATAAGTTTAGCCGCTAAATAAGCGCTCTTCTCCTGAAACTCTACATAATCATCTTCGTTTATTACGATGCTCTCTGGTTTTTCTACCGAACCGTGTATTTTATAAATTTCTGCCACACCTTGAATTGGCGAAAAAATCAATTGTGACTGCCCCACATATTTGCAGAATCCTTTAAAATAATCTTCCAGAAAAGTATCATAATTAGTTGTAATAACGCCCGCAACACTCTTTTCTGATATTTCAGATAATTTCTCAATTTCATTTCGATATGATTCTACAATAATAGCTTCTCGACTAATATACGCTCCTAACTCAGCCTTAAACGGTGAAAGCCCATTTTGAATTTGCACTAACATTTCTTTTCCCACCGTCCTAATACTCTCATCTTCAAACCATTTTCTGTCGAAATCTTTTTGAATTAATTCTGCAGTTTTCGGCATAATTCCTGCTTTACATTCCATGCCTTTAGCCTGATTTTCATACGCACTATATGCAAATTCAAGTATCTTCTTGTTAATCCTGATCCCACAAATAAAAATGGTGTTGTGTTAAATTTTCCAATAATATCTCTTATTGTCATCATTTTCTACTTGTCTCCTTTTCTATATGTATATTGCTTAACAGATTACCTTCACATTAATCCTTCCAAAACCAAAATTCTCTATTTTTAAGTTTACCTTGTTTTACTCAATAGCACAAGCAAACTTTCCATTCCGAAAATTTCCCCAAAAATGAAAATACAAAGACAAAATTATTTGAATCGTCTTATTAACAAAAAGGGCAACGGACTTATTAAGATTGTAAATTTAAAATCAATAAATTGGTAAGCCATAAAATAAACCTTCAAACTGCTATGAACCCCAAAAGTTGGACTCAATAATATGTCCAACCATTAGGGATCGGTCCACAGTTTGAAGGTTTACACGATCTTTAGGCTACTTTATCTCTTAGTATTTCCCTACGCTTCCCGCAGGATTTGCTGTTTCATCCTCAGCACTTCCAGATCATCAGG
>CAYOSJ010000221.1:0-1097 GCA_964406595.1 uncultured Dorea sp. | reverse complement strand
CATCCTGTACATAACCCAGAACTAACAGACAGATCTCTTTCATCTCCTTGTTGAGTCGTCCGATGATCATCTTCTCGATGATGTTGTCCGGCTTCGGTTTTGCACTCTCTTCATTCTCTTTTCTTGCCTGAGCAAGCAGAATCTCTTTCTCGTGCTCCATATATTCCTCAGATACTTCCTCACGAGATACATACTTCGGATACATAGCTGCTACCTGCATAGCAACATTCTTAAGGCATGTACGGATCTCATCATTTACAACGTCAGCCTCAGCCTCTACAAGAACACCGATTCGTCCGCCGCCGTGGATATAAGATACTACACATCCATCAGAAACGATCTTCTCAAATCTTCTGATACTTAACTTCTCTCCGATAACTGCAACTTTCTCTGTAAGAGCCTCCTGCACAGTTTTAGAAGTATCAACATTCCATGATTCTGCCATAAATGTTTCCATATCTGCAGCATCTGTAGAAAGTGCCTGTGCAACAACTCCGCCTACAAATGTACGGAACTCTTCGTTCTTAGCAACGAAGTCCGTCTCAGAGTTAACCTCTACGATCGCTGCTGTCTTATCGTCTTTTACTTCTGCCATTACAATACCTTCTGCTGCGATACGGCTTGCTTTCTTCTCTGCTTTCGCCTGACCGTTCTTTCTAAGGTATTCTACAGCTGCATCCATATCTCCATTTGTCTCATTAAGAGCCTTTTTACAGTCCATCATTCCTGCGCCTGTTGCTTCTCTTAACTCTTTTACCATACTAGCTGTGATTGCCATGTCTTATTCCTCCTCAGTCGCTGCCTCTGCTACTTCCTCTGCAGCTTCCTCATAATATACTTCATCAACACCTGTTGCACCCTGATTTGCCTCAATAACAGCATCTGCCATCTTAGAAACAATTAACTTAACTGCACGGATAGCGTCATCGTTACCCGGAATTACATAGTCGAGTTCTTCCGGATCACAGTTTGTATCAGCGATTCCGATAAGCGGGATTCCCAGTGTGTGTGCTTCCTGTACGCAGATTCTCTCTTTTTTCGGGTCAACTACGAAGATCGCATCTGGAATCTTCTTCATCTCTTTGATTCCGCCAAGG
>CAYOSJ010000220.1:0-1159 GCA_964406595.1 uncultured Dorea sp. | reverse complement strand
ATCCATTATCCAATAGTGAAAACGCCAGAAAAGCGGCCTATAATATGGCAGATTCCCCTCAGTTCAACTCGTTCCTCAAAAGAATTACGGCGCAGAATCAAGAGGCTCAAAAGAAATTATTCGAGAAAGAAAAGGTTACCAGCAAGCAGGGAAAAGAACGTCCTCAGTATAAAGATCACAAAATGATGGGAAATGGAAAAGATGCATATCGAAAAGAGCATGGCGACTCTGCTGACGAATTAACGGGGGCTGATTCCGAACATTTTAAGTTTGAAGTTGACCATGTACAAGCAGCGGCTACGGCTACATATAACTCTCACTATCTTCATGATGAAGTAGTTGTGGATGAGTTAAAAAAATTCTACAATTCGTCTGAAAACTTCCAGATGCTTGCGAAAAGCGCAAATGGTTCAAAGGGTGATGTTCGCGTATACTCCGATGGAAAAAACACATACAGTGAGACAGAAGTCGTTGCAATGAAAAAGCAGCTTACAGAGCGTAGAATCTCCGACTATCGCCGTGCTGGGAAAGATTCTCAAACCGCGTTAAAGCTTGCGCGTGATGATGCAGAAAAGGAAATCGCAAAGACATATAGAGATATTACTTATAAGGCAAGTGCATGCCAAGTTGCGAAGGCGGTCTGTGATCGTTGGGAAAATGCAGGAAAAGGCGCCAAGGAGAATTTGCAACAAAGTGGTCATTTAAGTCCTGACGGTAAGGTCCCTCCCGAAGTACGGAAACAGCTTGAGGTTAATCTGCGCCGTTCAATGAATGAAGAAAGTAAACTGATTTTAAGAGAAATGTCTTATTCTGCTATGGCAAAGGATGCAGGATTAGAGGCCGTACAGAGTTTTTCAAAAATTGTAATTGGGCAGGTTATTTACTATGTATTACCCCCCACGCTATTTGAAACACAGCAAATCATTCGCAAGAAGAATATGACGGTAGACAAGTGCATAAAAGAGCTTAAGCGTGCGGGCGGAAGGATAATCGGCTATGTAAAAAGTAAACTTGGAGCAATATTTAAAAATATTGCTTTGAATTCTATCCATAAATTTATTAAAGCGTTCTTTGACATCATCATTTCCACTGTGAAGGAAACTGTCAGACGTTTGGTCAAATTGGCAAAATCCTTGGTGCTTTCGCTAATACAGAGCAT
>CAYOSJ010000219.1:0-1162 GCA_964406595.1 uncultured Dorea sp. | reverse complement strand
TTTGCGATGCGGTGCGAGAGGATAGTTGTAGTTGAAATTCAACTGAGTCTAAGTAAGAGTATGATGTTCATGACTTGTTTGGTTTGAATATGGTGCTTGACAATGATGGTAATATGATTTTAACGGAGGGACTTGTACTTCAAGACGAAAAAATATGGAAAAAATTTCTGGCGAAAGATGTTATTCCAAGAAACAATGCCTGTGAACTTTATTTTGAAGAGAAGGATATAGAATCATTTATAGAAAAACTGGAAAGTTTATACCCTTCCATTATTCTGAAAATGAGTTATAAAACAAATTTTTAATTGAGTTTCAGTAATTCGTCTGACTGATTTTATTCTGCTGAATTTGTGACCATTGATGAGGGTCTTTGTGTACAGATCATGCACTTGGGATTATTCGATCATGAACCTGTAACTGTTGCCTTGATGGATGAGTATTTGGAGAAAAAGGGATATGCTAATGATATAACGGACACAAGATTGCATCACGAAATCTATATGTCTGATGTAAGAAAGACCACACCAGAGACGTTGTGTGGACAGCGTGCTGTCTCAGACTTATAAAAATCTCCAGATCATTCTGGTGGATGACGGGTCCCCCGATGCGTCTCCGCAGATATGCAATGAGTATGCGGGGAAGGATCAATGGATTTTTGTGATTCACAAGAGAAATGGATGCATGTCTTCCGCCAGAAATGCAACTCTTGATATGGATCAAGGGGAATTGACTCTGCTGGAGAAGGAGTACCTCCGGTTTGAAGGGTGGTCGGTGAGCAGATTGTTTGAACGGTCTCTGTTCTCAGATCTTCGCTTTCCAGAGGAGGTGTCGATTGGAGGAGATTGGTTACAATCAGCCGAAGGGTGTGAGATATCCGACAGAAAATCCCTGGGGATAAATAACGAAGTGAGTGAATTCTGACATGAATATAGCAGGGCTGTCATCTGATTCTTGTGAATTATGGGATGACAGCCCTGTTGCATTTTGATAGAATAAGATAAAGTGCAGATCTGGACAAACATATAGGCGGGAGGAAGTTGCATGATACTAAATGTAAAAGACTTAACACATGGGTTTGGCGACCGAGCGATATTTGAAAATGTGTCGTTTCGTTTGTTGAAGGGAGAGCATATTGGTCTCATCGGCGCAAACGGTGAAGGAA
>CAYOSJ010000218.1:0-1187 GCA_964406595.1 uncultured Dorea sp. | reverse complement strand
CATAACAAAAGAAAAACCCGAACATATCCAATAAATATGTTCGGGTCAAATCAACTGTTGTCCAACGGGACTGTCTTAACTTAATGACATTGATTTTTAAAAATACCCCGTCCCGAATTTGATTTCTTATATTCTTCTCACTACTAATGCTGAATTTGCACCCATATTTGCTACCATATTACCGTCCCGCACAAGATATTTCTCGCTTTCTGTCGTGTATCCCTTATCATAAGAATACATAAGTCTCTCCATCCGGCACTCCATGGGGACTTCTGCCTCCCACACAGGAACGGTCACCTCCACCCGCTCACTATTATTATTAATGACCACCACGATCTGCTGCTCCCCTGTAAAGCGCGCGTAAGAAACTACGTTCTCCATGCCGCACAGTATCTTAATGGAACCTGTCTTAAAAACTTTGTTTTCCTTATGAATACGTATCATGTCCCGATGAAATTCCACAAGTTGCTGATTCTCATTCCCCCACGGATATGTTCTTCTATTATCTGGATCTGTGAAACCACACACACCTGCCTCATCGCCATAATAGACTGTCGGCGCGCCAACCCACGTCATCTGCATGACAACAGCCTCGCGCATAACCGCTTCATTTACATATTCTTCCGCCGCTTTTGGTCCAAGGTTCGCCACCCGTCCCACCACATGATTAGTGCGGGTTAAAAATCTGGAATGGTCATGGTTGGACAACTCATTCATAGACACCTGTAAAGAAGATGTCGGTATATTGGACATGTGATGAAGCATAGCGCCGATAAAATGATCCGCATTTCCAAGCAACTCTTCCCTCATCTCATCACTGTGCTTCTCCATACCGGTCAGGAACCATGTAATAGGCTCCATAAAAGCATCATAATTCATCACCGTATCCCATTCATCGCCTTCCAGCCACTCTTTCGGATCTCCATAATGCTCTGCTAAAATAATCGCATTTGGATTCACTTCCTTTACTGCCTTACGAAATTTCTTCCAAAACTGATGGTTGTATTCATTTGTTCTTCCCAGGTCTGCCGCTACATCAAGACGCCACCCGTCCACATTGTAAGGAGGTGAGACCCATTTGCGTCCTATCTGAATAATATAATCCTCAAGTGTCTTTGAATCCTCATAATTTAACTTCGGCAGGGTATCATGTCCCCACCAGCCGTCATACGAACCATTGCACGGCC
>CAYOSJ010000217.1:0-1201 GCA_964406595.1 uncultured Dorea sp. | reverse complement strand
GGAGAGGCTTGCAGGATTAAAAGCAAAAAATGCATAAACTAGATGTAAGGGGATAGCATGAAGAAGATGCAGATTCGTTTTCCGAAAATAGACGTCAGAGGAACGATTCATAAATTAAAAAATCTGAAAAAAGAAGATGTAAAAGCGTACTGGAAGGCACGTAAGGAACGCCGTGAGCGCATCATCGAGGAACGCCGCAACAGCGCGTTCTCGAAGAAGATGAGACCGGTCTGCAAGGTCATGAACCGGTTCTCACTGGTGTTCCATGCCCTTCTGGCGTGTACGATCAATTTTGTGATAGAGACCATATCAAGGTTTTCCGTAGTTGATGCGTGGAATTATATGACAGAGACGCCGCTGGTGTTCCTGTACAATTCCTTTATGATATTCATGACATTTTCCGTGGTGTATATGTTCAAGCGGAGAATCTTCGTGCGTATCATCATCAGTGTGCTGTGGCTGCTTTTGGGGGTTGTGAACGGTTATATGCTGACAAAACGTGTCACGCCTTTTAACGCGCAGGATCTGAAAGTGGCAGCAGACGCGGTGTCACTTATCAATAATTATTTTAATCCGTTTGAGTTGGTACTTGTGATGGTTGGTCTTGTTTCTGTCGTTGTCTGGGTTATTTCTATGTGGAAACGTGGCGGGCAATATGAGGGAAAGGTCCGCAAACTATATGGTGTTGTGGCAGTGGCAGTGTGTGCGGTGCTTTATAGTTTTATCACGGACGTGGCGATTGATAAACGGGTGATATCCACATATTTTGGGAATATTGCATTTGCTTATGAAGATTACGGCCTCCCCTATTGTTTTATGGCGAGTGTATTTAACACAGGGATCAATGAGCCCAATGGCTATGATGAATCCAACATTGTGGAGATCAGTAATCATCGGGACATTACGAAGAATGAGACGGGACGTGCAGAAGGAGAGTTGCCGAATATTATCTTTGTGCAGCTGGAATCTTATTTTGATGTGGCAGAGGCGGAGTTCTTCACTACTTCACAGGACGCATCGCCGAATCTGCGGCAGATGTATGAGAATTATTCCAGCGGCTACTTTAAAGTACCTTCTGTAGGCGCCGGGACAGCCAATACCGAGTTTGAGGTACTTACCGGAATGAATCTTCGGTATTTCGGACCGGGAGAATATCCATATAAGACGGTATTGAAAGATCAGGTGTGCGAGAGCGCGGCAT
>CAYOSJ010000216.1:0-1242 GCA_964406595.1 uncultured Dorea sp. | reverse complement strand
ACATATTCAGCATCATCCACCTGGATACTGATATTATTTACATTCATAGAAAGATCTGTTGTTTTGATAATATTACCTGCAATTTGCGCTAAATCAACAGATTTTTCAATAGAAACTTCAGGATTTGCCTTTTCAACAGTAAGTGTATCATAGCTGATTTTCAGCTGATAAAACTCTACTTTAGGCAACTTTAAATAAGCCGTACGATTATAACGTTTCAAAGTAGTCTTACTGTTGTCTGCAGAAGAAAATTCTTTGAGCGAAATATGATGCTGCCGCTCAAGCTGCATATTTAATTTTTCGGCATTGCTTTCATTCAGATATATCAACGCCGTTTCCTGACCGTTTTTAATCACCTGACGCAAGCATCGACAAGATGTCTGTAATACCATCTTGGTTGGGCAGTCTCCTTCTTGAGAAAGAATAATACCTGTAAGACTTCGACAGTCCCAACCTTCTTTACCAATCTGCACAAGCAAAACAATACGAATTTTAGAAATAGATTTATCCAAGATATCAAACTGCATCTGACTATCAGCCGACCTCTTATACTGTTTATTTCCTTTGTGGAATTTAAGTATAACATCAGTACCAAGGCCATATTCAGATACAATACGGGATACCTGTGGATATACTGTTTCTTCTAATTTTTCGATAGTACCGCAATAAATACCCAATTTAGCTGTTAAACCATCTGCAAAAACAGTGTCTTTATAAGTATCAAAAAATTCTCTGACACCCTTTTCAATAATAAGGCTGCTATCTGCAATATCTGCAATTTTTACAACTGGACGTTTTAAGAAATTTCCTACACCGTCTATAAGTGGATAGTAATACACAATATTTGTGATTTCAGTTGTACCAATGGACAATGAATCTACAACTTTTATTTTTTCAACTTTGTCTAAATATGGAGTACCAGAAAAACCAATTACAGAATTGACTGTATGATTCTGCGCCCATCTTGTAACTACAGCACGAAGCTTAATTTCATCACTTACTGCATGATGAACTTCATCAATAAAGATAGACAATGATGGTAACTTACCAATTAAATTACGAAGTTCATTTGCCTGTCGGTCTTTATCGTCCTCGCTTTCTTCAAACATATTTATCTGTCCCTGTTTTTCCTGAATACACTCAAGAATTACTTTTTCCGCATTAGTAACAGCAACAAGACCAAACAACTCAGAAAGCGGCTGATGATTAGCGATTTTCTGAACATTTGGATTTTTTGTCTTA
>CAYOSJ010000215.1:0-1253 GCA_964406595.1 uncultured Dorea sp. | reverse complement strand
AAATTCTCCCTTACTGTGCCAGACCAGCTTTTGTCAGGAAATCTTTCACATCATCCCTGCTCCGGGCAGAAAGCCCATCCGCCACTACTGCATCCGGACAGGCTGCGGCAATCTGCTCCGGACCGGAACCCAATCCCAATGCCTGGCTGGTGGCGATCGGTATGATCGTTTTTCCTAAAAAGTCATATTCTTCCAAAAATGAAAGGACGGGCACCGGCATACTGCTTAACCAATTTGGATAAATAAGAATCACTGTATCGTAATTTTCTACACTTTCAAGATGTTCTGCTAATTCGGGCCGCATGGATGTTCCCATTTCGCCGTGATGGCGGTCAAATGCCCCGCCGTAGGTTTCCGGGTACAGATCGTTTACCTTGATTGGGAAAATATCCCCTCCGGTTACTTCCTGTGCCGTGATTGCCAAAAGCTCTGCATGGCCATAGCCGGTTCCATCTTTAACCTTCAGGCTTGCAGAAGCCACCGCATCCATTTCATCTGCTGTATATACCCGGTTATTTGTGAGAGAGAAATATGCCACAAGCACATTGCTCCCGCCTGTCACGGACATGGTTCCCGCAGATATATCACTGACCGGAATTTTCTTTGCAAATGGATTAGGGAAAAAAGTACAATAAAAGATTCCCCCGCCTATTATAGCGGTCAGACCTGCTATTATAATGACAGCTATTACAACTTTTTTACGTCTGCTCATTTTTCTTTTTACTGTTGAATTTTCCATAATAAAATATACTTATCCTTCCTCCAGATTCTGACTGAACTTCCTGATCAAGTAATGCCGTCATTTTGTTACAGATTATCTGATATCCAGTCACCGATGAATTCAGAACCAACCTGATATCCGCCCATCTGTGCATGATGCTGCGCTGTAGATTCCGTATCAAAACACTTGTATTCCTTTTCACAATTTGTCAGGGCGTCAAAGAATATTTTGGCACTTCCCTTATTGATCTCCGCAGTCCCATCTAAAACTAGCGTTTTACAGGTAATAAGATCCATAATACCTGTATTGTCATACTTCTTAAGTTCTTCTATTATTCCATCCCGTGGCACTCCATGTTTCCATGCATAATCATCCATCAGACTATATACCATCTTGGGTCTGACCACTGCAGGAAGTTTCATTACTTTTTCAAATATCCCTGCAAAATGTGTTCCCCATGCAATATTTCCTGTGTCAGTAATACAAACCTTTATTCTCTTTTCATATGCACAAGCCCTGGGTAATAAAAATG
>CAYOSJ010000214.1:0-1260 GCA_964406595.1 uncultured Dorea sp. | reverse complement strand
AACATCGATCATATGAACTTCCGGAAGAAGTCACTGAAGTTCACCTGCAGGAAGGAGCGGCGCTGATGGCACAGACGATAAAGATTGATCAGTTGGCGGATACCGTGATGAAGGGCATGGAGGAATACGCGAAGCTTGCTGCGGAGGACCTGAAGAAGGATGTCCAGAAAGCAGGAAAGACTGTAAAGCAGCAGATCGAGAGCACGGCTCCGAAGAAGACGGAAAAGTATTCCAAGAGCTGGGCGGTGAAAAAGACTAGGGAAACGTCCGATTCCATCCAGATCGTGGTGCATTCCAAGCGGTACCAGCTGACGCATCTTTTGGAGTTTGGCCATGCGAAGCGCGGCGGTGGAAGGACAAGGGCATTCCCTCATATCGCGCCGGCGGAGCAGGCAGGTATCGAGCAGCTGACAAGGGATATCGAGCGTGACCTGCAGAAAGGCGGTTAGAAATGGAGATATTGCTTTTGTTATTCGTGATCGCTATCGGGTTTACCGTGTTCGCTCTGATTATCTATCACGGTACCCGGAGGGGCGAGGATTGTCGTGGTTATCCCTATAACTGCCCGGTCTGCCGTCATGCTGCGGAGTGCATTATCGAGATCGGGAGGAAGAAGGATGACGCATGAAGATGTAATGCAGATGCTGGCTGAGGCGGAGATCCCTTTTGCGTATGACCATTTCGCGGAAGGGGAAAGTCCGGATCCGCCGTTCATCTGCTTTTTATTTCCGGGTTCGGAGAACTTTGCTGCGGACAACGTGGTCTATATGGAGTTTTCCAACCTGAGCATTGAACTATATACCGATGAGAAGGATCCGGAACTGGAAGATCGTGTGGAAGAAGTTCTTAATTCCCATGAGCTTTTCTGGAACAAATCAGAGGTATGGATCGAATCAGAGAAACTATACGAAGTGCTGTACCAGATGACGGTATAGCGGAAAGAGAGGTTTATTATGCCGAGTACAAATAACAAGGTGAAATTCGGACTTAAGAACTGCCACTACGCGAAGGCAACTCTTGATCCGGATACGAATGAAGTAACTTTCGCTACACCGGTAGCCATTCCTGGTGCAGTGAATCTGTCACTGGATCCTGAAGGGGATACGGAGCCGTTCTATGCTGACGATATGGTGTATTACACCACGGTCGCGAATAATGGATATTCGGGTGACTTGGAGATCGCGCTTATCCCGGACAGCTTCAGAAAGGATATCCTGAAGGAAACAGAGGATGCGAACGGTGTGCTTGTGGAGGATTCCA
>CAYOSJ010000213.1:0-1287 GCA_964406595.1 uncultured Dorea sp. | reverse complement strand
GCATATTCAACTGCTTCAGACTCAAGATATAAACTATATTCAAATTTAGCTGCCGAGAAAGGTATATCCGGGTGTTTATCTAAAAATTTATGTACTTCTTTTTTACTAATGGTTGTCATAATGTTTTACAACCTCCTCCAGCAATGGCAAATCACAACATCTTTCCTTTATTCTCTTGTCATTGCCATTCAATTCTTCATCTTTCTTAAAAAGAGTATCTCTTAATCTTTTTGCTGTCAACTGAATTTGTTCCCGATCAGCTTTAATACACTTATATTGATTTTGAAGCAAACGCTGATATTGTGAATCTTCCATTGCATCAATATCAATAAGAAGTAATGCCGATTCCACAACCGGTATCATATTATTAAAGTTGATTGCACCATATATTCCCTGATTAATTTTCCTAAAATCTTTTGTGTTCTTCATTTTACGATGCTTTTCTTTGGGCGATGTAAATGGAGTATAATATTTTATCCCGTCAATCTCAAGCACCACGCCTACATACGGTCGCTTTCCCTTTTTATTATCTGCAACTTTTGCATCATATTTTTTAAAATAATTGATGTATTCATCTTTGATATTATAAAATTTCATTTTTCCTCATCTGTCAAAAAAAGAGACGACATTACTCGCCTCTTTTTCAGGTTCTCTCTTTATGGTGGAGACTCACCGCTTTTTTAGGTTCTCTCTTTATGGTGGAGACTCACCTGCTTTTTTAGGTTTCCACTTTATGGTAGAAACTCACCTAAGACAATTCTTTGTCTATAATAAGTATATGCAATTTCACCTAAAAAATCAATATAATTCTATAATTTATAAAAATATAAACCCCCCAAGGAACATTCCCTGAGAGGTTTGTAAAATTCTTTTTTGAAATTGTACGTTCCAAAACGTATGATTAACGTTTACTGAACTGTGGTGCTCTACGAGCTGCTTTGAGTCCATATTTCTTACGCTCTTTCATACGTGGGTCACGTGTTAAGTAACCTGCTTTCTTAAGTGTTGGTCTGTAGTCAGCATCTGCCTGAAGGAGTGCTCTTGCGATACCATGACGGATAGCGCCTGCCTGTCCTGTGTAACCGCCGCCTTTTACGTTAACAATCACATCAAACTTTCCCTCTGTCTCTGTTGCTGCTAACGGCTGACGTACAACAACTTTTAACGTCTCAAGACCAAAATACTCATCAATGTCTCTTTTATTGATTGTGATATTGCCTGTACCCGGTACTAAATATACTCTTGCTACTGATTTTTTTCTTCTTCCTGTTCCGTAGAATTTTGCTT
>CAYOSJ010000212.1:0-1287 GCA_964406595.1 uncultured Dorea sp. | reverse complement strand
GAGGTCAACATAATCCATCCCCAGCCGTTTCAGGGAATCGTCCAGACGGGCTTCTCATTTTTAATAAAAAGGCCAGAAAATACGCCATAGGGATTATAACGAAAAACCCTCTCGAAAGTGAAATAATTTGTGCGGGCAAGGCTTTTTCTGTTGATGTAAAATAGGAGGATATAATGATATTAAACCCCACAAATGGAATAGCCGTAAAATATAATTTTAACCCTGTTTCTGCAATTTGCTGCAACTGTATATTTTGCTCACTGTTAAATACTCTTACTATTAAATTGGCAGAAAACAAAAAAATCAAATAAATGCCGCAAGATATAACCAACATTGTTTTTAAGGCATATTTCAAAATCTGTTTCTGACTTTCACGCTCTCCATATCCATATACTCTACTTAAAATCGGCTGCATTCCCTGTGCTATTCCTGTGTAAATTGAAATAACTACAAGTGACAGATTTGCAACTATACCATAAGAAGCCACGCCTATATTACCTTGCATGTGCAGAATGATAGTATTAAAAACTATCATTACAATCCCCGAAGCCAGTTCTGAGATGAAAGACGGAGCGCCCAAAGAAAGGATAGTTCCTGTCAATCGAAAGGACGGATTTGTTCGTACTAAATGAAACTGATTTTGTTTTGCAATCCAATGCTTCGATAAAATGAACAAACTAATAGCGGGTGCTAACCCTGTTGCTAATACTGCGCCAAATATTCCCATATTAAGAGGGAAGATAAATATATAATCTAAAATAATATTAGAGAAACTTCCAATCAGCATACCAATCATGGATAATTTGGGATTTCCGTCATTCCTTACAAAGCAGATCAGGGTGTCATTCACCATAAATGCTGGGGCAAAAAGTAAAATAACCTGCAAATATGTTTTTGTCATGTGGAAAACGTCCTTGTCAGCTCCTAATAATATTGTCAGCTTTTCAGAAAAGAAAATACCTGTCAGCATGAAAATGACAGCCAATATAGACATGATATACATTGTGTCTGAAAAGCATTTATCCGCATTTTTATATTCCTTTTGTCCCCTATAAATGGAATATTTTGTTGCACCTCCCATTCCAAACATTAGACCGCTTCCATGAATAAAACTATAAATAGGAATAGCTAAATTGAGTGCGGTAAGACCGTTTGCCCCCAAACCATTTGAAACGAAAAAGGTATCAGCAAGTATGTAACATGATAAACCAATCATGCCGCATATATTTAATATTACATATTGAGAAAAATCTTTCAGTAGCATTTGGGATTCCATAGACATCTCCT
>CAYOSJ010000211.1:0-1288 GCA_964406595.1 uncultured Dorea sp. | reverse complement strand
CGTGAGATTTTTCTTTTAATGCTTCCCAGCGTTCATTGATCTTCATGACTTTATTTTTATCTGCATCTTTTTCGGGATTGTATTTGTAAAGACATTGGGCTTTGTGTTCACAACCACTGCAATCAGCGCATCCGTACACTTCCAGGGTTTGTGTATAACCATCCATTTCTTTTTCTTCTGTGCGGATATGTCTCAGTTCCCGTCCATCATGACAAACATAAAAATGCTCGTCTTCGAATATCTGAGTTGTCATGTTATAATATTTCCCGATATTTTCTTTGTAAGCACGCGTCTTTCTCTGCTCGTGATCCTGCAGTTTGATATAACTTTCTATGTTATGCTCTTTTAAAAACAGCAGATTTTTCTCACTACAATATCCACTGTCTGCTGTAGCTTCTTTCAACACTTCTCCAAAAGCATGGATATGTTTTTGGAGAACTGGAATCAATGTGTTGTAATCTGTTCTGTCGTTACTTACATATGCATGAACAATGAAGTAATTCTCTACTGCGATCTGAACATTGTAAGCTGGTTTGAGCTGACCATTCATCATATGATCATCTTTCATTCTCATGAAAGTTGCTTCCAGGTCTGTCTTGGAATAACTGTTACGTTCTTTTCCCATGACTTCAAAACACTCTTTATATTCCATAAGTTTGCTGCCGCAAACATCTAATTTTTCATAAAGCTGCTGTATTTCAGATTTTTTCTTTCCCTTTCCGTAAACGAATCCGATTCCTTCGCCCTCTGCTATCGTCATCAGGTTTTTCTGCAACTTTAATATATCCAACGGAGAACAATTGTCAATCTCAATGATGGTATTGTTTGGCAGTTTTTTGTGTTTTGTGAGTTTCCGCTTCCGATTCTTTTCAATCACTGCACGCACTTTATCCATACCTTCGATGATAAACATCATTGCATTTCCTAATCCGTATTTTTCGTTATATCCATTATCTTCTAACAGTACGTTGTATTTGTGATAAAGAGAATCTATGCTGTCAAGAAGTCCCACAAGATGATAGTTCAAAGTTCCACGCCAAACAAAAGTGTAACGGTTTGCATTGGCTTCTATCTTCGTACCATCGATAAAAAGCGCCTCTAATGTGATCAGACCTTCCTTTTTTAAGCGTCGTAACAATTGATAATTCAGATCATCTAATATTTCCGGTGTAAGTTTCTTGTTTATAAAATCATAAAAGGCATCTCTTTTTGGCTGCTCTCCCTGCGAGAGCCAGATGAATGCCAGATCTCTTTTACATAGTTCCACAATGCGGTCTATCTCGCGAAT
>CAYOSJ010000210.1:0-1299 GCA_964406595.1 uncultured Dorea sp. | reverse complement strand
TCCTCCGGGGCGGCAGCCCTTTGTTGAAACAGTCATTACCTATGCCATTTCATAGTTCATTTTTTCGTTGTCGTCATCGTCTTCTTTTCTTTTTTTCTTTGAGAAAAGAGCCAATACTACGTTTGCCAATGCAAATACAACCATCCATATTGTCCATTTATCTACGAAAATCATAGGATTTCTCATATCCTCTGTCAGGATAAAGAAGATTACGGACACAACTGCCGGAACAACGCTTAATACTCTGAATAAACCTTTTCTCTTCAGTTCTTCTTTGTCTTCTTCGTCGTCTTTCCGACTCTGTCGGATCTGTTCATTCTGCTCGTCATCACGCTCATCGTCTTTCTTTCCAAAGAAATAGAATAGAAGCAACAATACACTGATCGCAACTGTAAGGATTGCAAGAATCAGGTTCAAAAGTGCCCATTCTGCCAGGTTCTGTCCTGCAAGTGGTACATCTTCATCTTCAACTTGTCTTACTGTCTCCTGTGCGTCAAGATCCTGATCTGCCAATGGAACAGCCTCATCCTCTACTGCTACCACCGGCGCTGCTGGTGCTGCTGCCGGAGCCACTACTGGAACTGCTGCCGGAACTACCGCTGCCGGAACTACCGGAGTTGGCGCTGGTGTAGGTGTAGGTGTAGGAGTTGGCGTCGGTGTTGGTGTAGGAGTTGGTGTCGGTGTATCGCCCGGTTCTGCTGTCCATCTTGCTGTGATCGTGATATCTCCGGTATTCGGGTCACGCGTTATATCCCAGCCGTCAAAAACATATCCCGTACGAGTCGGATCATCTGGATTCATTGCCGTTAACTCATCATTAGTAATATCTCTTGGCACCGATCCTGTCTGGATTGGAGTATCATTGTAACCATTCATCCATGTTGCGGTTACTGTATCTGCAGGTGTATTCGGATCAACTACAGTTACATCAACACTGCCTGTTGGTGTCTCATCGTCTGGCTTTCCATCATAGTCTGCTGTTGCCGTATTAGAAATCGTCGTATTCGCCGGAACACCTTCATTTACTTTCGCACGTATTATCAGGCTCACGGTCTGATCTACCGCAACTGTTCCAATGGTGTAAACGCCTCCTGCCGGCTCTGTAGTGCTATCCGTACCATTCAGACTCCAACTTTCAAAAGTCAGGTTGCTTGTGTCAAGCACATCTGTTACCGTTACATTCTCTGCGTTAGCAGTTCCTGTATTTGCAACTGCGATTGTATACTCAACAGTTCCTCCTGCCTCTACAGTTCCCTCTGCCGTCTTTGTCACGGTCAGTTCCGGTTTATCCGGTTCTAC
>CAYOSJ010000209.1:0-1309 GCA_964406595.1 uncultured Dorea sp. | reverse complement strand
AGATAAGGAAGAGATCGGAAGTGTGGGCGCTACAGGAATGCATTCCAGATTTTTTGAAAATGTAGTGGCAGAGTTGATCGCACTTGCGGGAAGTGAGTCAGAATTAAAAGTAAGAAGGGCACTTCAAAATTCTAAAATGTTATCTTCCGATGTAAGTGCGGCATACGATCCGATGTTTGCAGAGACATTTGAAAAGAGAAGTTCTGCATTTTTCTCAAAAGGACTGGTATTCAATAAATTTACAGGAAGCAGGGGAAAGAACGGTTCTAATGATGCTAACGCAGAATATCTGGCGAAGATCAGAAGAGCGCTTGACGCACAGAATGTAGCATATCAGTTTGCAGAACTTGGCAAGGTAGATGCAGGCGGAGGCGGCACGATCGCATATATCATGGCGAACTACGGAATGGAAGTGATCGACAGCGGAGTAGCGGTACTTTCCATGCATGCCCCGTGGGAGGCAGTCAGCAAAGCGGACGTGTACGAAGCATATAAAGGATATAAGGCATTTTTGCAGGAAATGTAGGTAAATTTCCTTGACGAATACTGGCAAAAACAGTAAAATATTAAAAGCGAATTAGAAAAATAGGTAGGAGGTCATTAGGACATGGCAAAATGGGTTTATATGTTTACCGAAGGTAACGCTACTATGAGAAACCTTCTTGGTGGAAAAGGCGCGAACCTTGCTGAGATGACAAGCCTTGGACTCCCGGTACCACAGGGATTCACAGTAACAACGGAGGCTTGTACACAGTATTATGAAGATGGCAGAAAGATCAATGATGAGATCATGGGACAGATCATGGACGCGATCGTAAGACTTGAGGGAGTTACAGGAAAGAAATTTGGAGATAAAGAGAATCCGCTTCTTGTATCCGTACGTTCCGGAGCAAGAGCATCTATGCCTGGTATGATGGACACGATCCTGAACCTGGGACTTAACGAAGAGGTTGTAGAGACACTGGCAGAGGCATCCGGCAATGCTCGTTGGGCATGGGATTGCTACAGAAGATTTATTCAGATGTATTCTGATGTAGTTATGGAAGTCGGTAAGAAATATTTTGAAGAACTTATCGATAAGATGAAAGTAGAAAAAGGCGTAACTCAGGATGTAGAACTGACAGCAGAAGACTTAAAGACATTGGCTGGACAGTTTAAGGCTGAGTACAAAGAAAAGATCGGCGAGGATTTCCCATCTGACGCAAAAGAGCAGTTAATGGGAGCAGTTAAGGCTGTATTCCGTTCATGGGACAACCCGCGTGCAAATGTTTACCGTCGGGACAACGATATCCCGTATTCATGGGGAACT
>CAYOSJ010000208.1:0-1317 GCA_964406595.1 uncultured Dorea sp. | reverse complement strand
TAACAAAATTTAGTAGATTTATCTGCTGGGAATAATTCTGCGGAAACTCAAGGAAGATTTGTGTTGACAAAATCATTTTATATAAGTATAATAGTTTAGGTATGAATAGGAGTAATAGTTATGTTATTAGACCTATCCGATGTTTTGTCCGAACAACATATTGATATTCGACAAGATGTGAGCATAGATATGGATGTGTTTTCGTCGAAGAATGGGGTTTATCCGATTCTCAGAAAGACACCACTGACCATAGAGGTGTCTCATATAAAAGAACGAAGATTCCGTATTAAGGGGAAAGGTGAAGTGACAATGGAGATCCCGTGTGACAGATGCCTGGAGCCGACGGAGGAAAGAATCGTTCTTGATTTTGAGAAGAATATTGATCTGGGTGTTCCAGATGAGGAGCAGTCGGAAGATTTGGATGAGACGAACTATATTGACGGATATATGCTCGACGTAGACGCACTCGTGTACGGCGAGATACTAATAGGGTGGCCGACAAAGATTCTGTGTCGCGAAGACTGTAAAGGAATTTGCAACGTATGTGGTCAAAACCTGAATCATGGGACCTGTGACTGTGAAGATACAGGTCTTGACCCTAGAATGTCAGTTATCCGTGATGTTTTTAAGAATTTTAAGGAGGTGTAACCCATGTCAATCTGTCCAAAGAATAAGTCTTCTAAAGCAAGAAGAGATAAAAGAAGAGCAAATTGGAAAATGAGCGCTCCGAACCTTGTCAAATGCAGCAAATGCGGCGAATTAATGATGCCTCACAGAGTTTGCAAGGCTTGCGGAAGTTACAACAAAAAAGAAATCATTGCTCAGGACTAATGTTTTGAGAAAAAAGGCTTTCACGGAAACGTGGAAGCCTTTTTATTGTGTGCCTTGTGGCGCGTTCTAACCGCATGTAGCGGTAGCATGTCTAAGGATTGTACGGAGGGGTATGAATTCCTCATGATGTTGTTTATCATTTACGTTGCTCCAATGCCAGTCCGATCAGGCGATCCGTCTGGTCAGCCATAAACAGTGGAATGTTTAACACATCATCGTCCAACTTCAGATTGTCCAGCGAGAACCGTACACGGAGTTTGACCTGATTTGAGAACAATTCCTTGAATTTCTTCAGGCTCTTGCTGGTGGTGTTGGTCTCGGACTTGACCTCTATGGGGAAAATATCATTCTCCCGCTGGATAAGGAAATCTACTTCATAAGGCGGATTATTCTGACTCCAGTACCGTGGAACCACTTCGAACTGCGTGATCAAGGTCTGTAGCACAAAGTTCTCAGTCAGTGCACCTTTGAACTCGGTGAACAAAC
>CAYOSJ010000207.1:0-1346 GCA_964406595.1 uncultured Dorea sp. | reverse complement strand
ATGATCATCGGACTACTCAACAAGGAGATGAAATAGATCTGTCTGTTAGATCAGGCTTATGTACAGGATGGCGACCTTACAGTTGCTCAATATGTAGATAAGGTTGGCAAAGAGAATGGTGCAAAACTGGCAGTTAAGAGATTCATCCGTTTTGAGACAGGTGAGGGGCTTGAGAAGAAGAATGAAGACTTTGCTGCAGAAGTAGCTGCACAGATGGGAAAGTAAGAATTTGTCGAAATTAGACGAATAATGATAAAAATAAGGACCCTTGTAAGTGGTGTTGATATGCCATTTGCAGGGGTTTTTATTATGCAGTGCGTATAAAAGTTATAATGGATATTGTATATAGAATGTGGTAAAATAAATAAAAATAGAAATCGGGAGTTGATTTTATGCTAGTCAGTACAGATAAGAAATGGGATTATGCGTTAGGAATGATTAAAGTAGATGGACTAGAACCATCTCCGGAATTTAAAAAATTAATTGAGAAAGAAAGTCGCGGAGAGATGACCATGGAGGATATGCGTAAGGTTTTAGACAAAAAATATAAGATGAAAGAATAGAGAAAAGTATTATGAATGATCCATATTTATATCCACATACAGATATTCTGAAGAATCTTGCTGATATACGGGACGGAGAAATGTTGTCGTGTATGGAGGCAGAATATACGAGTATACGGCTTGCGGAACTTGTAATAGGAGAATCCGTCAGCCGTTTTGATTTTGCATCACTTTGCGATATGCATTATTATATTTTTCAAGATATTTACGAATGGGCGGGAAAAATTAGAATTATAAATATTGAAAAACCAGAGCCGGCATTAGGGGGTATTTCAATAGAGTATTCTGATTGTTTTGATATTGAAAAGGATGCCACATTTGTCTTAGATAAAATGAATCAATATGCTTGGGAGAAGGCATCGCTTGAAGAAGTGGCAAAAATATTTTCCCAATATTTAGCTGAACTTTGGAAAGTGCATCCGTATCGAGAGGGCAACACGCGCACGGTTATTACATTTTGCAGCCAGTTTATAGAGAGTAGAGGATTTTATATAGATAGTGATTTGTTTAAAGATAATGCACAATACATGAGAACTGCTTTGGTTGCGGCAAGTGCTTTGTTTTCAGATTTGGGGGATAAACGAAAGCCGGAGTATTTAGAGAAGATAGTTTTGGATGCTTTGGAAAGAGGTCAGGAAATGAAACAAAGAGTATCTGATATTATAAAAGGAACGGGGTATAGAGTGACAGAAAGACGAATTCGTAAGATTATTTATTGGAATCGTTTAGAGCAATATGAGCATGGAGAGCGGGAGGTTAAATTATATTTATTACAAAATGAGG
>CAYOSJ010000206.1:0-1356 GCA_964406595.1 uncultured Dorea sp. | reverse complement strand
TCTTACCAAAAAGGAGACATTTTTTACCAGAAACACAAACTATTTTACACTACCTATTTTTCTCCTGTATATTAATATAGGTAGTCACAAGGACTACCTTTTATTTCTCAGAAACCTCTGTCACATCACGTTTATAGAATTTCTCTGAAAGTTCGCGAAGTGTTCCATCTTCCTGCATCTCTTTAATTGCTTTATTAAATCCTTCAATAAGTTCAGGATCTGCATCCTTTGAAAATGGCCATGCTGTATAATCAACAATGATAGGATCTCCTACCAATTTAAAGTCATACTCTCCTTTCTCCATAACAGAATCAAAAGATAATTCAGTAATTGGGAATGCATCAGAATGTCCCACTTCAAGTTCTTCATATGGACTTCCAGCAATCTCTACGCATTGAATTTTCTCATCTTCTGGTAAATCTTTATTATATTCATCGAAGAACGTTTGAAGAACTGTTCCAAACTGAATATGAACTTTTCTTCCACGTAAATCATCTACTGATTCTGCCGGATCATCTGCTCTCACACACATTCTAATTTTATTTGCAGTATACTTATCTGAAAAATTGTATGTTTCTTCACGTTCTGGTGTAATAGCAATTTGACCTACGATTGTATCATATAAGCCACTATCAATACCACCGAACATAGCTGTATAATCATCTGAAAATTCCCATTTAATTGTAAATCCAGCTCTCTTTGCTACTTCTTTGATTGCTTCAACTTCAAAACCTGTTAGATTCCCATTATCATCTGTGTAAGAAATTGGGAAAAACGATGCTGTTGCTACTACTGTAATTTCTCTTGATTTTGTTTCTTCATTTTTCTTTTCTGGTGTTTCTTCCTTTTTTGCCCCACATCCAACAAGCATTGCGCTCAACATTGTAATGCAGAGAATTGCACTAATCATTCTCTTTTTCATTGTTATCTCCTCATATTATATCTCTATTTGTTTTTAAAATCACATACATTTTATACTTTTCACCTCCTTTTGTCTAATCAATAATTTAAATATATCTTTGCTATTTATTTTCTTTTTCTATATATTTTCAAAAGTCCCTTTTTTATTCAAAACCAATAATAGACCCTCTCTAAACTCACTTATTTTCAACGCAATCATGTGTATAGGCATTTCTTTGCAAAATATGGACACGAAACCTCCACTCGACTATCCTCAAAATCTAATCAGCTCTGAGTAGGACAAAAATTGTTCTTATTCATTTTGACCGAAGTGTTTGTCTTCTTGGAACTACTTTAGCCTTAATGAGCGCATACTCCTTAATCTTTATGATTGCATCCTTTGCGCTCCTGTTCGGACGGTATCCAAAACTGTTTTCTGCAAACAATGGTTCATAG
>CAYOSJ010000205.1:0-1377 GCA_964406595.1 uncultured Dorea sp. | reverse complement strand
GTACAAGCCCTGAATATGATGTCTCCCATTCCCGGAGCGCTCAGTTCTTTACAGGTTCGCAGACGTTCTTTCTGTTAAGCATCTTTATTATATGCAGTGAGCGTCCTCTTGTCAAGGACGCTCGCCTGACAATTTTTATTTTCCAAATACTTCCACAGCCTTCTTCATATTTTCGATTACGCCAACTTTAAATGGACACCGTTTTTCGCATGCGCCACAGGCAATACATTCAGAAGCCTGATGTGTAAGTACCCCGTAATGCTCTCTTACTGTCTCCGGCACCTCGCCCTGGGCTACCGCCAGGTTAAGAAATTTCGTGACAGTTGCAATGTCGATCCCCTTTGGACATGGTGCACAGTGGCCACAGTACATACAATGACCTTCCCAGCTGATTTTCGGAAATGCGGCAAGTGCAGGCGCGTAATCTTTCTCCTCCTCTGACGCATACTCATAAGCGATACTCTTCCTCAGATCGTCCATCGTTCTTGCGCCGGACATCACAGACGCAACCGCCGGGCGCGTCAGCGCATAATTCAGACACTGGAACACATTCAGCGCTTTTCCTGCAGGCGATAACTTCTCATCTAATAAGTCTCCACCTCCAAATGCCTTCATAACTGTGATCCCCACGCCTCTTCTCTGACATTCTTCATATAACTCCTGACGTTCAGGATCCATATTCATCAGTTTATTTTCATAATTCTTTTCATTCCAGAGTTCTTCCACGTTCTCACTGGCAGGCATCAGATCATAACATGGATTAATGCTGAACATCAGCACATCAACATGCCCTCCACGAATTGCGGCAAGTGCCGCCTGCGGATTATGGCTGGACATGCCGATACTTTTGATCACTCCTTTTTCTTTCAGTTCCAACGCATACTGCATGATCGGTCCCTTTTCGACAGACTCCCACTCTGATACAGAATCCACATAATGAACCATACCAATATCCAGATAATCTGTTCCCAGACGCTCTAACTGATCAGCAAATCCCACTTTCACTTCTTCCATATCTCTCGTCCGTTTGTACTGTTCATTTTTCCAGATCGTACAGAGATGCCCCTGCAGGATAAATTTCTCTCTTCTTCCACGAAGCGCTTCCCCGAGTGCGCTTCTCAACTGTGGATTAGGGGAATAGAGATCGATACAGTTGACGCCTTCTTTTTCCATAAGATCTACAAATTCTTTTACCTGCTCCTTTGATTTCCCTTCAAATCCTTCGCAGCCCATTCCGATCTCTCCTACTTTTATTCCCGTATTTCCAAGTTCTCGATATATCATACTCCGTCTCCTTTGTACATATTTTTGTTTTCGCATCTATTGTACCAAGTCGCTAGCGCGACGGCTAGCCCCAAGTACATGAAACCACCACTT
>CAYOSJ010000204.1:0-1449 GCA_964406595.1 uncultured Dorea sp. | reverse complement strand
TAAAACTGATTTAAGGTTTCCTCATTTGCACCACCATCTGTCCCGCCGTATACGGCAGAAAGGACGTAGAGTAAAATAACAAGAGACAGGAAGCCATGCCGTAAATTCTATCCGTGGAGGTGTCATTATGGAGAAAATTTACGACAAGTGTTGTGGTATTGACGTGCACAAGAAGATCATTGTAGCCTGTTTTCGGAAGGGCAACAGACAGGAAATACGTGACTTCGGTGCAACAACCAGGGAACTTCTGGAGATGGCTGACTGGCTGAAAGAAGGCGGCTGCGAAATGGTTGCCATGGAAAGCACTGCATCCTATTGGAAGCCGCTGTATAACATTCTTGAGTCCTGTGAATTGAAGGCAATGGTGGTAAATGCCCGCCACATGAAAGCGGTTCCGGGACGCAAGACAGATGTAAAAGATGCGGAATGGATTGCCGACCTCCTGCAGCATGGGCTGCTTCAGGCAAGTTATATCCCTGACAGGGACCAGAGGGAACTGCGGGAACTCGTCTGGTACCGCAAAAGCCTTGTGGGCGAGCGCAACAGAGAACTCAACAGGCTGCAGAAAATGCTGGAGGGTGCTAACATCAAAATCTCTGGCACCATTACAGACATAAACGGAAAAAGCGCTAGAAATATTTTGGAGTATATTTTGTCTGGCAAACAGATTGATTCTGCGGAATATGATATTTTATACGAAAAAAAAGTTATCGCGCATAACCTGAAAGCTGCAAAAGAGCAGATTATTGATGACCTGAACGGTGTCATGTCACAACTACAGAGGAAAATGATGAAGATTCTTCTCAATCATCTGGATGAACTGAACAGGCATATCAAAGAACTGGATGATGATATTGACAACTTTATGAAACCAGAAGAAAAGGAAGCGGCAAGTGCGATACAGGATATTCCTGGAATCGGAAATACCAGCGCACAAGCGATTGTTGCTGTTATCGGCACTGATATGGGCAGGTTTCCAACGGATGCGCATATATCGTCATGGTCAGGGCTTTGCCCGGGAAATAATGAAAGCGCGCACAAACGAAAGTCTGGAAAGACGAGGAAAGGGAATGCTCTGCTCCGTGAAACACTTGTTGTATGCGCGCATTCTGCTGTGAAAAACAAGAGTTCTTATTTTTCTGCCCAGTTCGCCCGGATCAGTGCGCACCGCGGAAAGAAGCGTGCCTATGTTGCTGTTGCGCATTCCATGCTGATTGCGGTATACCATATCATTAAGGATGGGGTTTCCTATAAGGATCTGGGAGCTGATTATTATAATCAATTTAATAAGGAGCGGAAGATAAATGCATATTTAAAGAAATTAAAAGCACTCGGATGGGAAGCACCTGTAGTTGCCGCATAGCCTCTTGTCCAAGTTCAAAAAAAGGAAAACAGGGTATAGGGGAAGTTTGCGCTTTTTGGGCTACCCAGAAAGTATTGTTTCAGAGT
>CAYOSJ010000203.1:0-1470 GCA_964406595.1 uncultured Dorea sp. | reverse complement strand
TGTATGATAACACAGATGTTATTCCGTTTGACGGGTTGGAGCGGTTTTTCAGAAAGCACCTGGACTAAAGTGGATTGACCGTTTGTCTTGCCAGTATATGGTCTATAATTTCATTTGCAACATGGTCTTTACTCATAAGTTCCAGTTCCTTAACGGTATCAGGCGTGATGATCGTGACGATATTGGTGTCTGTCTCGAAACCTGCGCCTGCGACCTTTAAGTTGTTGGCAACGATCATATCAAGGTTCTTTTTTTCCAGTTTCTTTCTGGAGTTTTCCAACATGTTTTCTGTTTCCATGGAGAATCCGCATAAGAACTGCCCGTTCTTTTTGTTTTCACCAAGGTGCTGTAAGATGTCTCTGGTGCGGGTGAGAGGAATGGAAAGGCTGGAATCGGACTTTTTCATTTTCTCATCAGCAACTTCGCTTGGGCGGTAGTCTGCCACGGCGGCCGCCTTAATGATAATATCCATCTCTGAACTTCGGGAAGTAACCACTTCGTACATATCCTGGGCAGAAATGACAGGGATTACTTCCACGAATGGCGGAGGGGTCAGTGCGGTCTTTCCGCTTACGAGAGTGACCGAAGCACCACGGAGCATACACATTTTTGCCAGGCTGTATCCCATTTTCCCGGAAGAATGGTTGGTGATATAGCGCACTGGATCAATGGCTTCCTGCGTAGGACCTGCGGTAATGAGGACTTTCTTTCCCAGCATATCTTTTTCGTAAGCAATGGCGCGTAAAATGTGCTCATACAATCTTTCCGGCTCCGGCATTTTCCCTGCTCCGACGTCGCCACAGGCAAGCCTTCCATTTGCAGGAGTGATGACTTCCATGCCGTATTTTTTAAGAAGCGAGAGATTATCCTGAGTGACCGGGTTCTCGTACATGCCTGTGTTCATGGCAGGGGCAATTATTTTGGGCGCTTTGCTTGCAAGGATCGTAGTGGTGAGCATATCGTCTGCAATGCCGTGCGCCAGTTTTGCGATCACATTCGCAGTGGCAGGGGCCACCATGATAACATCGGCTTTTCTGGCAAGAGCCACATGTTCTACGTTATATTCAAAATTTCGGTCAAAGGTATCGGTAATACATTTGTGGTTTGTCAATGTCTCAAAGGTGATCGGGTGAATGAAGTTCTTAGCGTGTTCCGTCATGATGACATGAACTTCTGCGCCGGCCTTTACAAGCATACTTGCGAGAGAGGCGCTTTTATATGCGGCAATTCCGCCGGTTACTCCAAGTAGAACAGTTTTATCTTTTAAAATCATAGGTTTTCCTCATCTTTCTTTATATAAGAAATAACATAGTATCACTATAGCGTGTTTCCGGGAAAGTTTCAAGATGAATCCCGCAGGCGATGACGCATTGTACTTTATTTTACACTTGTTAAGGAAATTGTGTGGTGCTATAATACCTTTGAAATTGTATTGTATCCTGCATAAGCAGGAATGATAACAAGGAGGAA
>CAYOSJ010000202.1:0-1575 GCA_964406595.1 uncultured Dorea sp. | reverse complement strand
AAGTCCATATTCCAGATGAATATTATAATTAATAGAAGCAAGGATATCTTCCTTTGTAATATGCTTCGGGATCAGGTCATGGATATCTCTTCTGATCGCTTCCTTTAACTCCTCGATATCACCGGCAGTCTCCTCAAGAAGTCCTGCAAGCACCGGATAGTATACGAGTTCTGTGACGCCTACTTCCTTCGGGTCAATGTCCACAACGGCAGCAAGGTCAACCATCATACTGGAAAGGACCTTGATCGGCCTCTCTTCATCCGGTCTTCGGATCCATACAGCAGGAACTGCCGCATTCTGGATCGCATCTGCCAGTTCTCTCGTAACCTTTGTCCCTGCCTGCGCGATAACTTCTCCTGTGATCCCGCTTACAACATCCTCTGCAAGGATCTGTCCGTTGATACGGTTCTTAAGAAGAAGTTTCTTATTAAATTTATATCTTCCTACCTTCGCAAGATCATAACGTCTCGGGTCAAAAAACATACTCATGATCAGGCTCTCCGCACTGTCAACAGCCAGCGGCTCGCCCGGACGGATCTTCTTATATAACTCAAGAAGACCTTCCTGATAGTTCGTAGCGGCATCCTTTTCAAAACTTGCCAGGATCTTCGGCTCCTCACCGAACAGTTCTACGATCTCAGGATTTGTGCCGATGCCAAGTGCACGGATCAATACTGTGATCGGCACTTTTCTCGTTCTGTCTACACGTACATAGAAAACGTCATTGGAGTCTGTCTCATACTCCAGCCATGCGCCACGATTAGGAATGACTGTAGAAGAAAAGAGTCTCTTACCAACTTTATCATGAGCGATCGCATAATAAATGCCGGGGGAACGGACCAGCTGACTTACAATAACACGTTCTGCACCGTTGATAACGAATGTTCCCGTACTTGTCATCAGAGGAAGATCTCCCATGAAAATCTCATGTTCATTGATTTCTTCTGTCTCTTTGTTGTGGAGTCTTACCTTAACTTTGAGTGGAGCGGCATACGTTGCGTCGCGCTCTTTACACTCTTCAATTGTGTACTTTACATCGTCCTCGCATAATGTAAAATCAACAAATTCCAGACTCAGGTGTCCACTGTAATCAGAGATTGGGGAAATATCATCAAATACTTCCTTGAGTCCCTCATCAAGAAACCAGTTGTAAGAATCTTTCTGTACCTCAATGAGATTCGGCATCTGAAGAACTTCTTTTTGTCTGGAATAACTCATGCGTGAACTTTTTCCGCTTTTGACAGGGCGAATTCTGTTTTTCTCCATATTGACGTTTCACTCCTTTTATTTTTTTCCGGTTGTTTCCGGCTATCTCTTAAAATGCCTGAAAATCCAATAAAACCAGCATTTTTTGTCGATTTTTGCACAAATTCATGGCATAAGTTTCCACAATAGTGCATTTTTAACTATAGCACAAAGATTCAGAGCTTGTCAACAAAATTTAAGATATTCAAGAAAATTATTACCATTATTCCCTCTCTTTTACTAATTGAATTCTTTGTCGAAATATGTAACTATGATATAATTCATAAGTGAAGTATCAGATTCAAAGCAGAAAAAAAGAGCAGTTCTGAA
>CAYOSJ010000201.1:0-1615 GCA_964406595.1 uncultured Dorea sp. | reverse complement strand
GTTAGTGTAAAATTTTAATTGGCAAAAATAAAGGGAAGAAGTATTATGCCTCTTCCCAATCATACAGTTTTTCTTTATGATATTAATTGCGAGATTAAATCAAAGGAGACTGTATGATGAATACTATTGTAGATGAAAAGCTGACATCTTTCAAGGAACTGGAGCAAAAAGTTTTTAAATATGTCTGTGAACTGGCATGTGAGATTACCAGGATTATATTGGAATCCTACGATGATGAGCTGGCTGCCACCAGAGACGCAAAGAGTTACCGAGACAAAGGCAGCCGCAAAACCAGCATAAAGACAGTCTACGGAGATGTGGAATACCGGCGCAGGGTATACCGTACCAGCCTTGAGGATGGTGAAACGGCATATATTTATCTGCTGGATGAAGCCATGCAGATGGACAAAATAGGGCTGATATCCACCAATCTTGCAGAAAAGATAGCCATGACAGTAACGGAGTCGCCATACCGGGTTACGGCTGATATGATAAGCAGTACCTGCGGACAAAGCATCAGTGCAGGCGGTGTATGGAATGTAATGCAGCGTCTCGGGGAGCGGATTCGTGAAGAGGAAGAACATGCCGTTAAGCAGATGAATGCAGATCAGTCAGAAGGAACCAGGGAAATCCCGGTACTATTTGAAGAAATGGACGGCGTATGGCTCCACATGCAGGACCAAAATCACAAAAAGATGAAGAAGCAGGAAATGAAGGTTTTTACCATGTATGAGGGTTGGGATGCAGAAAAAGAGAAGCAGAAACGCAGCACCCTTGTAGGAAAGACCATGCTTGCCGGTATGGAAAAAAGCAGTGAATTCCACGAAAAACGCGAGGCATGTATCCGGAAGAAATACAATGCTGACGAAATCAGACAGCGTGTTCTCAACGGGGACGGAGGCGGCTGGATAAAAGACCCTTATGATCCGGAAGTTATTTTCCAATTGGACCGGTACCATGTGTATAAAGAGATTACGCATAAAATCGGTGATAAAGGGGCACAGGAAGAAATCCGCCGTCTGTTTGATGAAGAGAAAACGGAAGAAATGCTGGAGTATATCGAAGTCTACGCAACAAGTGTGGAAAGCCCGGATGAAAAGGATAAGCGGAGCAGACAAGCCAGGGAACTGTACCAATACCTGAATAACAACAAAGAAGGTCTTTTGCCTTACGATAAGCAGGGAATCCCCATACCAAAACCACAGGAAGGAATTATATACAAGGGCATGGGAGTACAGGAAAGTGAGAATTGTACGGTGATCACTCTGCGGATGAAAAACCGGAGGATGCGCTGGTCGGCAAGTGGAGCCAACAATCTTGCCAAGGCTCTGTATCGTAAGGAGAATAGGGAATTAATTGAAACCATTGACCGCTATACAGATGGTCTGGTATTTACGATGCAGATGCAGGAAATCATAGAAACACTGAGTGCTGCAAAAACTCCGAAGAAAGATGGAAACGGTAATCCGTATGTGGATGTGGTAAATGCCCATATGCCCCTGCTGGAAGCCATACAGACAGCATCCAGAAAGGCATTTAAGAGAGTTTTTTGTTAAAGAAATAAATGAACCCGGCAGGGTTTGCTTGGTGTACAAAAAAACAGGTTGAATATCAT
>CAYOSJ010000200.1:0-1619 GCA_964406595.1 uncultured Dorea sp. | reverse complement strand
AAAGCCTGCAAAGAAAAAGTCAAGCAGAAATTTATGAACTTTGAAAATTTTATACAGGTTGAAAAATAAGTATCACAAAAAGGCCACCACGGGACGCTGGCCTGAGGAAATGATGGTGATATTCTTTACGACTCTTCGGTTTCGGCTAGGGTGGAAAGATATTCCTTCACTCGGCCGTAGTAAATGCGAAGAAACTTATTGGCTCCGGCAGTCATGTAGACATAGTAAGGCTTGCCCTCCGCCCGCTTCTTGTCCATAAAGGCGTAAACGGGGTCGTCGGTAGGTGAGCGCTTGATCAGGCCATCCATGATCTGAAAGAGGGTTCTGCGCAGGCTTGGAGAGCCTTTCTTCGTCGTATGTACGCTTTTCTGGATATGCTGTCCGGAATCATTCCTTCCAGGATCAACACCGGCAAAAGCTGTCAGTGCCCCACGGTGGGTGAAACGCGTCACATCTCCGATCTCAGCCATGAGCTGGGGACCAAGGGTCGGACCGACGCCATTCATCGCCATGACGACAGGGTACTCCGGCAGCGTGGAAGCAGTCTCGTCCATTTTCAGACGGAGAGATTCCACGGTTTGCGAAGCTGTATTCAGTATTGCCACAGCCTGCCGGATGAGAAGTTTCGTACTGTCATCCTTTGGAAATACGGCAATCAGATCAGAAGAAGCGTGATAGATTTTCTCCGCTTTCACGACACTGAAATTGTAGCCTTTTCGCTTGCACCAGTTGTGGTAATGCTCCATAAAGGCTTCCAGTGACTTTGTGCGGACACAATCCACATGCCAGTAGGTGTAGATAAAATCGACCCATTTCTGGCTGCCGTCGCTGCGTGCGGGACTGTCAAAGAAGTCGTTTGCACCCGGGTAGGTCTGATCAAGCAGGGCGATGAGATTGTTCTTCATGGCAGTTTTCTGGGCCATGTAGAAACCGAACTGCCGGTTCATGGTTTTTAATTGGTTGCGTGTTTTATCCATGATTCCATATTGCTTCAAATTTGCCCAGCGGTCAAGGGTGTAGCGAGCAATTTTTTTGGAATCGGCCTTGTCGGTTTTCGGATTGCGGAGAGAATCCTCTCCGTAGCCGCTGATGAGGAGAGGATTTACAGCGCTGACAAAGATCCCGGCGTCGGAAAGCCAGGTGGCAACCGGTTCGTAGTATCTACCGGTGTGCTCCATGCAGGCCTTCGTGTCCCCATCGAGGCTCTTGATCTGTTTGATCAGTGCATTGATTGCGGACTGGGTGTGTGGGATGTCGCGGGGCGGCATCAGGATCACATCGCCGGGCCTGTGAATCGTGACAGTGCTTTTTCCTTTGGAAACATCAATACCAACAGCGTTCATAACAAAAACTCCTTTACAATGTAGTAGTAATGGTCAATACCAGTTTTACTCATTGCCTGTTCAATCTACTGGGGTATGACACGAACGCGGAGGGTTCAACCTGCGTAAAACGAATGCTGCGAATGAGTGGCTGGTTAGCAGACTTTCACGACGGACGCAAAGTCCAGGAAAGGAGAGGCCAGACCATTTACACCACTTATTCTAACAGCTTAAGCAACAAGATGGGTAATTCCTTACTGGATGTAAGGGGTATTAACCATAAATATATTGTAGTAG
>CAYOSJ010000199.1:0-1624 GCA_964406595.1 uncultured Dorea sp. | reverse complement strand
ATATTAGAAGCAGTGGGAAATACTCCGCTGATCCGTCTGAATCATATAGCGGACGAAGACAGTGCGGAAATTCTTGTGAAGTTTGAAGCGGTAAATATAGGCGGTTCCGTTAAGACGCGAGTAGCATATAATATGATTCTGGAAGCGGAGCGTCAGGGACTTATCGGCAAAGACACGATTATCGTAGAGCCGACCAGCGGCAATCAGGGAATTGGTCTTGCTCTTGTTGGCGCAGTAAGAGGCTATAAGACGGTGATCATCATGCCGGATTCTGTCAGTGAAGAACGAAGAAAATTAGTGCAGAATTACGGAGCAGAGGTCAAACTGATTCATGATGAAGGTGATATTGGAGCATGTATTGACGAGTGTATTCAGACAGCACTTCGCATGAAGGCAGAGAACCCTCATGTATTCGTACCGCAGCAATTCGAGAATCCCGCGAACAGCCAGGCACATTACGAAGGAACCGGAGCCGAGATCATTGCGCAGGCAGGAAAAAAGATTGACGGATTCTGTTCCGGCATTGGCACAGGTGGAACAATCACAGGAATCGGCGAGATCCTTAGAAAAGAAAATCCAGATGTAGAGATCTGGGCAATCGAGCCGGAAAATGCAGCTATTTTATCCGGCGGTAAAGTCGGAAGTCATATTCAGATGGGAATCGGCGATGGCGTGATCCCCGCGATCCTGAATCAGGAGATCTATAATGAAGTCGTGATCGTGACCGATGAAGAAGCACTTGAGACAGCCAGAGATCTGGCAAGATTAGAAGGCATGATGTGCGGAATCTCCAGCGGTACAAATGTAGCGGCAGCAAAAAGACTGGCGAAGAAACTCGGAAAAGGAAAGACAGTAGTTACACTGCTTCCAGATACCGCAGAAAGATATTTCTCAACGGCATTATTTTAAACTTCAATCCGGGACGGGGTATTTTTAAAAATACCCCGTCCCAGATTAAGATAACCCCGTCCCAATTGAAGAATCTATGAAGAAGGAGAAGACACAGGTGGAGAAAAAGAAGAAAATCAAAAAAAGATTCCGGCGATTTGATGGGTTGAAATATGGATGGCTAAAAGACACGAAAAAGTTTCTTCTGTTGTTTGTTTTTATATTTCTTCTATTTCGTTTTGTAATTGGATTTTCTTTCATAAAAGGAAATTCTATGGAGCCAACGCTCCATAATGAAGAACTTGTTCTGTATATGCGTCTTCACGGAGAATGTACCCGTGGAGACGTCGTATCGGTAAAGATCCCATCGGGAGAATATTATGTGAAGCGGATCATGGCAGTGGCAGGAGATACGATAGATATCAGAGATGGAGAGGTGTATGTCAATGATAAAATGTTGGAGGAGCCTTACATCAAAGGAGAGACATTAAAACAGAGCGGAAGAGTACAGTATCCGCTCACATTACAGGAAGGTCAGATATTCGTCATGGGAGACAATCGCGAAGATTCTATGGACTCCAGGGCGTTTGGTGTTGTAGGAGAAAGACAGATAAAAGGAAAGATTTATGTAATTTGGGACGGGGTAAAATTAAAATTACTCCGTCCCAAATTAAAATAACCCTGTCCCCAATTACAATTTCTTCATTAGCATATCGGGATTTGTCGCGTATTTCAG
>CAYOSJ010000198.1:0-1655 GCA_964406595.1 uncultured Dorea sp. | reverse complement strand
GAAAAAACCGGATGTCGTTCCCGGAAGCATTCCAAAAACAATGCATACAAATATTTATCTCCTTTATATCTTTGCATGATTTCAATGCCTGTATTTTGGTTTTTAATACAGTTTACATATACCTGAAAATTCAACGCTTCCTTGGGTAATATAATCGGAACCCCACAGATTGTGTCGCCCAATTTCAGATAATCATTATCTATAACTGCTTCTACGTTGATATGATGCCTTTTGCACTCGAGAATACATTCTTCCGCCAGATTATTTGCCCCGACCAAATATACCTTTTTACCTTCAACGGAATGTACAAAATCAAAAAAACCCTTATAATATAAAGAATATTCTTCATTCGCTTTAAAAGAAAAACCTTCCGTTTTTCTTCCCGAAAGTCCATTATAAACACATTCTTCACATTCTGAAGGTAAAGAGCAGCCTTCCTTCCGCCTCAAACCTTTATATAGGCTATACATTTTCTTTCCTTCAAAAATCTCCTCTGGACAATCTGAAAACAGATTTCCCAGTGAAATAGATTCTGACCCTCCACAACATGGGAACACTTGCCCATTCACTCCTACAAGGGGAATGGATAAACAATTAGGACTACCGACAACCTCTCCCTTTTTCAGGGAACTCTTCTTAGGATATTCGCTGCCTATTAATACACTGTTCACCCCTATATTTTTATAAAAAAGAAGCGCCTTCCTATATTCTTCCGCCAGCATAACCTCATCATCCAGCAGCATAGAAACACTGACCGCAGTTCTCCCCTTACTAATCTTCACAAAAGTTTTTATATTACTGATCACTCGCTGCAATTGTGTTTCAGGTCTGTGATATCCCTGAAATTTCGAGTAAGTTTTTTCTGTAATTCCAGAAACCGAAAAATTAACGCTGTTCAAACCAGCAGATATTAACCTTTCCGCCATTTCAGCAGTCATATTTACCCCATTTGTAACAAGGTAAGAACGGAATCCCTCCGCTCTTACAATCTGCACTGCATCTGCTATATACGGGTACAGAAGCCCCTCTCGGTTTCCATCCAGACGAATCAGATCAATTTTTCTTCCATGTATGGATGCTCCTCTTAATTTTTGCACAATCTTTTTAAAATCTTCTAGATCCATGTTCTGCCCGTAAGTATCTGAACTATGTACAAAATCACACATTCTACACTCAAGATTACACAAATCTGCCAGACGTATAACAATTTGAGACATGTACGAGCCCTCCCGTTATACAAATTGACTTTGAAGCTTCTTTACAAGCGCCAGTCTTTTTCTCTTTTCTTGCAAAAGTTCACCGTCTACCCACGACCCGTCATAATGATGGGACATATAAGAATTATCTGATATACAACATTCTTCTGTAACGCAGTTCTTAGGCGACAGCACCTCTGTAGGGTAAATCGTCATTTCCTGCAGTTTTTGAATTTTATTGCCATACTGCATCCCCATTTTCATAAGATCGATAGTCTGATAGATGGATGAAGCCGTTTCATCCATTTTTCCGTCTTCTCTCACAAACGGCATAATCATATATCGTTCCATAAGTTTGTGCAGCAATTCATTTCCCTTCACCGCCCCAAATCCCAGCCCTAAGTTCACTTCTCCGGGCTGCTGCCGTCCACAAAAAGCATAGTTATACCGAAGATCATC
>CAYOSJ010000197.1:0-1664 GCA_964406595.1 uncultured Dorea sp. | reverse complement strand
CTGATTATCTGCTGCCGTAGAGAATATCTGGCTCTTCTTTGTCGGAATGGTTGTATTTCTCTCGATCAGTCTTGTTGCGACACCGCCCATTGTCTCAATAGAGAGAGAAAGCGGAGTTACGTCAAGAAGAAGGATATCACCTGCGCCTGCATCTCCGGAAAGTTTACCGCCCTGAACGGAAGCGCCAAGCGCTACACACTCATCTGGATTCAGAGATTTACTTGGCTCTTTCCCTGTCAGACGTTTTACTTCTTCCTGTACAGCCGGAATTCTTGTAGAACCACCAACCAACAATACCTGGCCAAGTTCAGATGCAGCAATTCCTGCGTCTGATAATGCTCTTGTTACAGGCTCAGAAGTTTTCATGACAAGATCATGTGTCAGTTCATCGAATTTTGCTCTTGTAAGAGTCATATCAAAATGAAGCGGTCCGTTTGCATTCATACTGATGAATGGAAGATTGATGTTTGTTGTTGTTGCTGTTGAAAGTTCTTTCTTCGCTTTCTCTGCCGCTTCTTTGATCCTCTGCATAGCCATCTTATCTGCAGACAGGTCTACGCCCTGTTCTTTCTTAAACTCAGCGATCATATACTCTGCAACTTTCTGGTCAAAATCATCTCCGCCAAGCCTGTTATTACCTGCGGTAGATAATACTTCGATAACGCCATCGCCAATCTCGATCACCGACACATCAAAGGTACCGCCACCTAAGTCGTATACCATGATCTTCTGCTCTTTCTCGTTATCCAGTCCATAAGCAAGCGCTGCTGCCGTAGGCTCGTTGATGATACGTTTTACATCAAGACCTGCGATCTTACCTGCATCTTTTGTTGCCTGGCGCTGAGCATCATTAAAGTAAGCAGGAACTGTGATGACAGCCTCTGTTACCTTCTCTCCAAGGTATCCTTCTGCGTCTGCCTTCATTTTCTGAAGGATCATAGCAGAGATCTCCTGCGGAGAATATTTCTTATCGTCAATCGTTACTCTGTAATCAGAACCCATCTCTCTTTTGATAGAGGAGATCGTTCTCTCTGCATTTGTGACTGCCTGCCGTTTTGCAGGTTCTCCTACAAGACGCTCTCCTGTCTTTGTAAATGCTACAACAGACGGTGTTGTCCTTGCTCCTTCTGTATTCGCGATAACTGTCGGCTGTCCGCCTTCCATAACAGCCACACAACTGTTTGTAGTTCCCAGATCAATACCAATAATTTTTCCCATGATTTTATTTCCTCCTTATTTTTATAAAGTTGCCTGCATCACATTGTTTCTTAATTAGTTCGCCACTTTCACCATACTGTATCTTACTACAGAATCACGGTACATGTAGCCTTTCTGAAGTTCTTCTGAGATGATATTCTCACCAAGATCCTCGTCTTCTACATGCATGACCGCATTATGGAAATCCGGGTTGAACTCCTGACCCACCGCTTCGATTGGTGTGACGCCGATCTCTTCCAGGGTCGTCATCAGTTTTTTATAAACCATCTCCATCCCCTGTACGAATGAGTCCTGTTTGTTTCCTTCCTCGACAGTTCCAAGACCTCTCTCAAAATCATCTATGATCGGAAGGATTTTTTCTATGATATCTTTCGCTCCTATTTCGTACATGTGGGATTTCTCCTTCTCTGTACGCTTGCGGAAGTTATCAAACTCTGCCATCTGAC
>CAYOSJ010000196.1:0-1666 GCA_964406595.1 uncultured Dorea sp. | reverse complement strand
AGGAACAAGGTGAAAAAATCTTGCAGGGTGTTTTACTGTCAAAATATATTTTTGCTTATTTCGCAAGTTCAATTAATGTTTCACCGGAAATTCTGTACACAGTCCAGTCGGACATTGCTTCCGCACCTGATGATATGTAAAAATCAATACTCGGTTTATTCCAATCAAGACACCACCATTCCAGCCGACCGCATTTGCGTTCAATAGCAATAGCTGCGAGCTTCTTTAGTATTGCTTTTCCATATCCATTTCCTCTGTATTCTGGAGAAACATATAAGTCTTCGAGATACAGACCTGCTCTGCCCAAAAAAGTAGAGAAATTATGAAAGAATAATGCAAAACCAATCTCTTTGTCACCAAGACAAGCAAAAATGACTTCTGCCTTTTCTTTATCAAAAATCCATTCTTCAAGAGTTGCTTCATCAGCCACCACTTCATTTAACAGTTTCTCATGGTCCGCAAGTTCTCGGATAAATCTTAAAATCAACGGAATATCTTTACGTTCTGCATACCTAAAATTCAAATTCGCATCCATTTTCTTTACCTCTCAAATTTCACTTTTTCGCTCTCTGAAACTTTCTGACAAACAGGAATTGAGCACTATTTAAGCATAAATTCTGCCCATTCTCCTTTATATTCGTTCAAATGTTCATTCCAAAAAAGCAATCTGTCAATATACTCCTTCTTTCTGGCTTCCACTGCTTCTGAGCAATTCTCGATTCCGTATTTATAGACCATGGATGTAAGATCATATATCGGATATCCTATTGCATGTCCGGCAGTATGAACAACTGCACATGCCTGTCCGATGGCATGACAGACAGCAATATCTTCCTTACAGTCAATCTCCTTTGCAAACGCATGACAAGATAATATTTTTTTCTGTGCCTGCCGCATTTTCATCTTTCCTGCCGCCCAATCCCGAGCCGCCTCTAACGCTTCCTGTGGACGATTTTCGTTCGGATATTTTTCTCTCAGTCTTTCGATCGTTCCGGCAGCAAAGTCAAAAGCCCACAATGCCATAACTCTATGCTCCTGCCCCTGAAACAAATATATTAAATCTTGCAAATATTGTGAATCTTTTGAAAATAACACCTGGTTTTTCTTTTTCATTTTTGTTTGAACTTCGTCCATCCAATCCATTCAGCACCCCAATTCTTTCTGTTATGAAATCTTTGCATTCTGCCTTCTGTATGTATCATTATCTTTCCGGCTTAACTCACTCTCTATCCCGGCTAATTTTCTTTCCAGTTCCCGGACTTTCTTTTCATTTCCAGAAGCCGACTGTATCTGCTTCTCCAACTGCTGCTTTTTCTCTTTCAAATTTTCTATTTCCTGGTCTACTTTATCAGTATTTGTAATACACCTTTTTGCTGATTTTATCCGCTCCACATAGTCCATTTTATACTGACCGTAAATTCCATTGATTTCCATTGACATATCGTATGCCCTCCTTTTTTTATTTAGGTGTCTTACCTCTGGATAAGATTCCTATATCCATTTTTTCGACAATGAAAACCGACATTTAACCAATTTGTTATGAAATGCTTTCTGAATGCTGTGGAATGACAAGCAATACACTAAGCATGAAAACATTGTCCTGTGCTTTTATATTCACCGCACCATGATATTTTTCCGCGATCGTCTGTATGTTTAAAAGCCCTGT
>CAYOSJ010000195.1:0-1675 GCA_964406595.1 uncultured Dorea sp. | reverse complement strand
CCCCTACATTTTCATTGTCAAACGGACTGTCCGCATAGGGAATGACATATCCTAATTCTCTTCGGAATCCCGGTCTCTTCGGTGTCAGATATTTTCGGTAAGATTCAGCGCGACGCTCCCCTACATTCCACATCTGCAGGAACATCATCGTAAGGCTCTGCACGGCATCTCCTTTTAACATCACGGCAGTATCTTTCCAATGTCCAAAACGGACTTTTTTGTTGATATACTCATCTCCGATATTGATACCTCCGGTGAATCCTATCCTGCCGTCGATCACACAGATTTTCCTATGGTCACGATTATTCTGTACCGTAGACAAAAACGGACGCATGGCATTCGCCATCTTACATTTGATCCCAAATTTTTTAAGATACTCCGGATAATTATAAGGGAGCATGGAAATGGCGCACATACCGTCATACATGAAACGAACTTCTACTCCTTCCCTTACTTTACGCCTCAAGATCGAAAAGATCGTATCCCACATATATCCTTCTTCTACAATAAAATATTCCATAAAAATGAATTTTTTCGCATTTTTCAGTTCTTCTACGAGAACTGCAAATTTTGCCTCGCCAATGGGCAGATATTCCACTTCTGTATTACGGTACGTCGGAAATCCCAACTGGTGAGACAGATAATACGCAAGATTTGCATTGGCAGATTTACTTGCACGCATCGTACGCACAACCTCTTCGTCCTGCTTCATATAAGGGTCTGTCTCAATCTTAAGCGCCGCAAGGCGCCTCTGCATGAACTTCGTGCCCGGCTGTGCCTGCACATACACATAAAACAACACTCCGACAACTGGAAATGAGATGACAAACAGAATCCATGTTGTCTTAAATGCCGGATTCCCCTCTGTATTAACAATATATATGATCACTATCACACTCAGCACTGTCATGGCTCCGCGCATATAGTTCATATAAGAACCCAGATAAGACGGAATCTTTATAAATAATGCAATCTGCAAAAGTATCAATAATAATATAATACCTGTACGGCTGAACACAATGCGGAACAACCCCTTCTTCGCCGTACTCGGCGCGTGACTTTTCTTCATGTCTGTTCTCCCTTAAGTTGTCAAAATGTTACAAATACAGTGTAACACAAAACTCTTTTCATCTCAACAGACGCAGTTCTACATATTTCGCATAAATTTTTCTATACTTCCCCTTTCCATTTTGTGAAAAAAGTATTACAATACATATATTAGGAAAAAATAGCCTGTGAAAGGAGATATTTATTATGGCAAAATGGCTGAAAAAAGTATTAGGCGCAGCCGCAGTCGGAGGCGCTGCAGCGGGTGCCCTTTATTATTGGAAAAAGAATATGGTAGATACGGATGAATTCGAAGATGACTTTGAAGATGACGATTTTGATCTTGATGATGATTTAAAACCGGCAGAAAACCGCGAGTACGTATCTCTCAATTCCTCTGCAAAGACTGCCGAAGACATCGCTGAAGATGTAAAGGACGCTGCAAAAGACGTGGCAAAAGATGTAAAAGATACGGCGAAAGATGTAAAAAATGCGGCCGAAGATGCAGTAGACAAAGCAAAAGAAACGATCGCTGACGTTGCAGAAGACGTGAAAGAGGCTATGAAATAATACGAAGATTTCCTAAAAGAATGGAGCATCCATATATGGCTGCTCCATCTTTTTCTAC
>CAYOSJ010000194.1:0-1679 GCA_964406595.1 uncultured Dorea sp. | reverse complement strand
GTAGGCGTGGAAACCTTAGAATATTTGAAAATGGGAGGACGTGTCACTCCGGCGGGAGCTGCCATGGGCACATTGTTAAGTATAAAACCACTGCTTGTAATTGCCGGAGAACGTTTAGATGCCTATGCAAAAGTTCGTGGAACAAAAAGCTGTAAAAAGCGTCTGCTTATGGAAATGAAAACAATTGCAGATGAATTTCATAAAAATAGTGATGAGATATATGTGGGCGTCGCAGGGAGCTTCGGAAAAAAAGAAGAACATCAGGAATGGATGGAAATGGCCCAAGAGATGTTTCCTTGGGAAGATGTTAAATACGATCCGCTGACATTCAGTATCAGCTGTCATGTAGGACCAGGGGCTTTCGGTATGGGGATAAGTAGAAAAATAAGAATTTAGAATAAGTAGGGAATCAAATGAAGCGTTCATGGTTTAGGGCATTGCTCTTGAGACGAGTACAGGTAATATTCTTGTTGATTTTGCAACTTTGTTTTTTACTCTTTATTTTTCAAAATGAAAGCTTTATTGCACAAGTATTACGAATTGTTGTTCATATAATCAGTGGGTTTCTTGTTCTTTATATTATTTCTAAAAAGGACAAAGGAGCCAATAAAGTAATCTGGATTTTTTTGATTTTATTGTTTCCGTTGTTTGGTGGTCTGTTGTATATCTTTTACTTTTTTCAGGCATCTACAAGAAAATTCGAACAGAAGATATTTCGGATCGAACAAAAGAACAGAAATCTTTATGAACTACCTGGAAGTGCAGAAAAAAATGCGTATTATGAGGCTTCAGCTCATCTGCCACAGATCCGGTATCTAAAGTATGTTGGTTTTCCTGTTTATGATGCTACCCAGACTGAGTACCTTTCGCCGGGAGAGAAATTTTTTCCTATTTTTCTGGAGGAATTGAAAAAGGCACAAAAGTACATTTTTATAGAATACTTTATTATTAAAGATGGATTGATGTGGCAGTCTATTTTGGATATTTTGAAAGAAAAGGTTTCTCAAGGTGTTGAGGTGCGAGTTATTTATGATGATATTGGATGTTTTCTCGCACTACCGAAAGACTATGCGATGCAATTGAAAAATATTGGTATTAAATGTGAAGTGTTTAATCCATTTCGTCCTGTTCTTACGGCTATTCAGAATAATCGGGATCATAGGAAAATTACTGTAATTGATGGGAAGGTTGCTTTTACTGGAGGCTTAAATCTTTCTGATGAGTACATCAATACTTATGAAAAACATGGGTATTGGAAAGATGCAGTTATTCAAATCAAAGGGAAAGCTGCATGGAGTTTGACATTAATGTTTTTGGAAATGTGGGAATTATGTTGTGGAATACCAGATGACATAGAGTGCTTTTTCCCCAAAAATGAAGTAGATGAAAGAATAGGATCAGATGGATTTGTACAACCCTATTCGGATAGTCCTGTGGATAATGAAAACGTGGGAGAACATGTATATCTTCAGATTATAAATAATGCTAAGGATTATGTCTATATCTGTACGCCATATTTGATTGTCGACGACAGCATGGTATCTGCATTGTGCTTAGCGGCTAAAAGCGGTGTAGATGTGCGGATTATCACTCCTCATATTTATGACTAGGCCTTGATTCATTTGACTATACGATCATTTTACAGGGAATTGATATATGGTGGTGTGAAAATATATGAA
>CAYOSJ010000193.1:0-1691 GCA_964406595.1 uncultured Dorea sp. | reverse complement strand
TCCATCTTCTTGTCTTATTTCCAAAGTGAAAACCTGCTTCTAAAAGATGTTTCATTGAAATAACACTCATGCTTCTTTCCTCCATTTGGTTTTTACTCTTCCGCACAAATATCAGCCGTTGAAACCGTTCTTCTTAAGTCCGGCACCGTCTCCGGCAAATCTGTACGTGTTTTTTTGCAACAGTAATAATATATCACAGAACTATAGTAAATGCAAGATTTTTCTTCGCTGCAAGCATGAAATAAAACTCATTTTATCACAAAAAATAAGGGCAGAAATATTCTTCTTCCGGACACTGCTTGCTCAATGCCCCATTCAGAATAATTCTGCCCCATGTATTCCACAATATGATTAATATCTTAGTAACGGACGTATATCATACCCGCCTGCACCGGTCCTTGAATAACACCTACTACAAAAGTCGCAGCATGGATCATCTGTCCATTACCTATATAAATTCCCGTATGCTGGCTGCCATACTCCTCATGGATGACACATACATCACCCGGCTGCGGATTGCTCACTTGCGGCCAATTGATAAAATCACCTGTCGTCCACTGATGTACATAATTTCCTGTCAGACAATAACTGACAAATCCAGAGCAGTCAAAAGCACCCGGACTGCACGCGCCCCATACATAATCAGCTTTTCCTAACCACTGATATGCACGGTCTACTATTGCATTCCCCGTAACCACATCATAACTTGGAGGTGCGGCACTACTTCCACCACCGGAATTACCATTCCATGAGCCACCACCGGAGTTGCCGCCTCCCGAAGCCGCTTCTTCCGCTGCCGCAGCGGCAGCAGCACGACGCTGTTCTTCCAGAGCAGCCTCAACAGCCTCCTGAAGCATCCCGTCCAGACCGGAGATCTCATCTTTCTTATCTTCGATCGTTGTATTCAACGTCTCTTTATCTTCTTCATACTCTGCCTGAAGATCTTCCAGTTCTTTCTTATCTTCTTCCAGACCTGTCTTTAACTCTTCTACTTCGTTTACCGTCTCCTCATACTCTGTCAGCATGTCGCGGTCATACGTATGTACTTTCTCCACGTACTCTAACTGGCTCAATGCTTCGGAAATGGTTCCTGAATTCGCGAACTTCTCGAGCACATCGGCATTTCCTGCTTCATACATATATTTAATACGAAGTTTCATATCTTCATACTGTTTCTTTTCCTTTTTCTCGGCTTTTTTCAGATCCTTTTTCGCCGTCTCAAGTTTCTCATTCGTGTTATTGAGTTTTACCTCTACATTTTTCATTCCCAGGACCAAAGTATTCAACTGTTCCTGAAGACTTCCCAGTTCACCTTCTGCCGCCGCTTTCTTATCTTCCAGTTCATCAACTGACGGAGCTGCTAAAATCGGCGTTATAATCAAAGAACTCATCACAACAGATGCGATGAGTGCCTGAACAAACCTTTTTTTCATATTATTCACCCATCCTTATTAATTATTAATCTTATATGTATTACATCTCTCCCCAATAAGATATAACACTTTCCCTCTCATATCATTCTTAGAATACTACACCTTTTGATGAATTTCAATCTTTTTTTCTAAATTGTTACAAATTCCCTTTTCCCAACACAAAAAAGACACGTATCTTTCCGGAAAGTTATATCATCATAAAAGGGGAAATCGACTAATGCCGATTTCTACCAATTGAAAATGAAATAGAGATACCCC
>CAYOSJ010000192.1:0-1714 GCA_964406595.1 uncultured Dorea sp. | reverse complement strand
CAAGTTCCAATGCGAATACGAATGTCTCCATGATGGGTGAGACCTTCAAGTATTGTGCTCCAATCGCCGGTGCTTTGGGATTCTCTGCAGAGGATACGGCGGAAGCGATCGGCCTGATGGCCAATGCCGGTATCAAGGGTTCGCAGGCTGGTACTGCACTCAGGACGATCATGAATAACCTGTCCGGGGATGTGAAGATCTGCGGCTCTTCCATCGGAGAGGTTACGATTGCGACAACAAATGCAGACGGTTCCATGAGGGATTTGTCAGATATCCTGGCTGACTGTCGGACAGCATTTTCAGGCTTATCTGAATCTGAGAAGGCGGCAGCAGCTGAGTCGCTGGTTGGAAAGAATGCGATGTCCGGATTCCTGGCTCTGATGAACGCCGGGGAAGCGGATATCAACAAGCTTTCCAGTGCTATTGATAACTGTGATGGGTCTGCAGCAAGTATGGCTGAGACCATGAACGATAACCTTGCCGGTCAGCTGCAAATCCTGAAATCTCAGCTGGAAGAACTGGCGATTTCCTTTGGCGACCTGCTGATGCCTGCGATCCGGACGATTGTGGGCTGGATCCAGAAGTTTGTGGACTGGCTCAATTCGATGGATGAGGGGACAAAGAAGGTTATTGTGACGGTTGCCCTTGTAGTTGCTGCAATCGGTCCGGTTCTAATCATAGTGGGTAAAGTGATCTCTGCGGTCGGTACCATTATGACGCTGGTTCCGAAGCTGGCGGGCGTGATCAATGCAGCGAAGGGAGTGTTTGCGGCCTTCAATGCCGTATGTGCTGCGAATCCATATGTGCTGATCATAGCGGCGATCGTTGCCTTGGTTGCGGCTTTCATCTATCTCTGGAACAACTGTGAAGAGTTCCGGCAGTTCTGGATTGACCTGTGGGAGAGCATAAAAGAGATTGCCATTGCTGTGTGGGAAGCACTGAAGGCTTTCTTCAAGGCTGCATGGGAAGCAATCAAGACCACGGCAACAATAGTATGGAACGCCATAAAAGATTTCTTTATCGGACTGTGGAACGGGATCAAGAACGTGTTTACTACGGTGGTGAATGCGATCACTACATTCCTGACCACGGCATGGAATACGATAAAAAATACCGTTACCATCATGTGGAATGCGATCAAGACATTTTTCACGACAGTCTGGAATGGGATTAAGTCTGTTATCACGACAGTGGTGACGGCGATTTCCACCTTCCTGACTACGGCGTGGAATGGAATTAAGACCGCAATCGCAACTGCCCTGAATGCCATCAAGACCGTGGTGACAACGGTCTGGAATGGAATCAAGTCTGTTATTACGACAATCGTGAACGGGATCAAAACGGCGGTCACGACGGCATGGAATAATATCAAGTCAGCGGTATCCACGGCGGCCAATGCCATAAAGACGGCGGTTTCCAATGCGTTCAATGCGATGCTGAACGGCATCAAGAATGTCTGCGGAAATATCTATGGCACGGTAAAGAACGGCTTTGATAAGGCAATCAATTTTGTGAAGGGGCTTGCGACTCAGGCGTTCCAGTGGGGTGCTGACTTTATCGGCGGTATCGTGAATGGTATCAAGTCCATGATCGGCAAGGTCGGTGAGGCGGTTTCCTCTGTGGCTGAAAAGATCAAGAGCTTCCTGCATTTCTCCGTGCCGGATGAAGGTCCGCTGACGGATTATGAGAGCTGGATGCCGGACTTTATCGGCGG
>CAYOSJ010000191.1:0-1748 GCA_964406595.1 uncultured Dorea sp. | reverse complement strand
TTCTTAGAATACTCCTTTTTGCCCCTGTCAGGCTATTCCTCTCTGCCCTTTGACATAGTATAATCGACCCATGTACGAAGTATACTGCATTTGTTAAGATTTTACAACTGCAAAGTTACAACAATTCCTCTGGAATCACATTGTCAGCATCTTCCTCTGATATTTCTCTGACTAAGTCTTGAAGAAGTGTTTCGTATTTCTCTTCCCGATTATTATGGAACTTTTCCTCAAGAATATCATATTTATTAAAATGACTTACAACCTGTAACAATTTCGAAATTCTCTCAATTTCCTCTACTGATTTATCATAGAACATTTTTTCTAATTCTTTCTTGAAATCCCAGTCATATTTTTCTTCATAAGTAAAATAATGAAACTGAACCACAGCAATCTTATTATATCCACCATTTCTTATTATTCTTTTAGACCAACGAATGTCAAACTCTGTTTTTGGAAATTTCGTACAAAACACTTGATCGTCATTATCTCTTCCAAATTGTACCCAAAACATTGACTTTACCTCCTTTATCCTCTATTATTTTCCACCTTCATTTACCGATAATAATTCTTTTAACCAGAATCCAGATTGCATACCTGCAAGAAACGATACTGTTGAATATTCTAAATTGCTCCTGTCTCTTGCATCTAACAAGTCCTCTATAATCTTTTGCTCTTCCTTGCTAAATCTTTTTACAATCTTCAAATATTTCTCAGCACATTCCTCTAAATCTTCCTCCTCCCTTTGATACACTCGATCTCTCTGCAACATTTTGAATACCATAGGTTCTTGAAGTATTATCATCGCATCTTTTAGTTTTTGCACCCACTCTTTTTTATCCATATCACACCTCCTCGATTAGAATGGGTATAGTATACAGGGATCCTCCCGATTTGGGAGCCCCCTCTCCTTGCCATTTTCTTTCTTCCTGTTTTTCATTTTTTATGATTTTTTGATTTTCCTTATGTTTGGTATTTTTGAAATTATATTATATGGATAAAGGGAAGGACTTTTTTATGAAACTCAAATCCAATCCTTCCCTCTTTAAGGAATATCACACATTGAATTAAATACTAAGGGAAGTGGCCTCACCAGACAATCCTTGTCTGATTCGGTCCTTTCGCAAGGAAATATAGCCGAATTATCGTCTATATTTGTCCTTCGGACAACCTTGCTTCGGAACATTCCACAGAAAATAATGGTGCATCGTACCATTATTTTTTCGTTTAGAAGCTGCGCTGCAGCTTCTAAACCTGTTCCATTCCGAATTTCGTTCGGCCACTTCGTGGTAAAGCCTCTAGTTCTTTGGCTATCCTATTATGTATTATGTATTATGTATTTTTTATTTATATTGTGTAATTTTAGCCAGATGAAATCCAAATATAATCCCTGATACAAAACTCCATCTGCTGCAATCTGAACTTGTCACATCTTTTATTCGAAAAAGTTCTTCTAACATTTCAATATCTTTATCTTCCAAATTCTGGTTTTTCATCATCATCTCCTTCAATTTCTCTTCTCGTTGACAGTTTTCTTGATGCAATTCGTCTGACTTCAATAATCGTTTCACAGCAGGCTCCTGTATCACAGCGACTGCATCTTTAAATAATTCTGACCATTCCCAATTTTCCATAATCAAATACCTTCTTTCATTTTTTATACAGTATAAAGGACTCTGCCTGATTTGTGAGTCCCCTGTCTCCTCCATATAGCAAGAATAAATCTTTATGACAGTTTCTAAAATACTATT
>CAYOSJ010000190.1:0-1752 GCA_964406595.1 uncultured Dorea sp. | reverse complement strand
ATTCCTATTTTGCAGAGGGCGAAAAGCAGGGATTAGGCACAAAGCAATCTCAGGAACGGTATAATATTTTAATGAATACACTGAACGAAAAGAAAACTATGAATATGGAGGATATGCGTAATGCACTGAGCAGTGTCGGCAGGAAAAATTTTGACGATTATAAATCCACCGAATGGAGCGCTGTTTTTAATCAAACCACCGGAGAGGTACATTATTATCACAGAGAAAATTACAGTAAAAAGTTTACATTTTGTATTAAATAGGAAAGACAGTGCCGTTACGTTTATTCCGGATAATTATTTTAAAATCGGCGAAACTGTAATAAATTATTATCAATAAAAATTCCCTTACACCAAAACTTAACGTCGGAGAAACATTATGAACATTTTATTCCCGAATGAAAAAATAAATACACTTGAAGAGCTGAGCTGTTTTCTTAAAGAACAGACCGAGAAAGTGACGGTCACGTTTTTGCACGGTGAATACTACGGTACTCTCTTGCTTGATAATATTAAATGTTCTGAGCTTGACTTTACAGCGCCTGACGGTGCGGTGATTACGGGCGGCAGAAAAATAAACTGCACGTTTAGTCGTGTATCTCCGAATATTCTTGAAAGCAAAATAGGCTCAAATCTTCAGTTTGACAGGCTGAAAATCGGAAATGAAACAAAAATACTTGCTCGTTACCCCAAATTTTGCGAAAACGAACGCTTAAACGGTTCTGCATCGCTTCAGGAAATCGAGAAAATCACCAAATCCGTTCCGAATGTTAACGGGGCTTATCTTCACAGTCTGCACACTCACGAGTGGGGCGGCAACGATTATGTTGTAACGGGCAGAGAAAACGGACATCTTACGCTTTCCTGGGTCGGCAACAACAATCGAGGGAGCGGACTGAGGGAGAGCAATTGCTATATTGAAAATCTGCCCGAGCTTTTAACGGCTGAAAACGAATGGTATTACGATAAAGCAAATGGCGCTTTGCGTATATTTGACACTTCGGGTGCAACGGAAAAAACGCTTGAAATAACGCTTTGCGACAAAATAAATCTTGTCAAAATCAGTAACTGCACCGACACGAAGATTACGTTCAGCGGTTTTACATTTATCGACACTGACCGCACCGCCTTTCGCACCGAATGGGTTCGGTATTTGCGAAGCGATTGGGCGTTTAACTTCGGCAGTGCCGTTGAAATTCGGTGCAGTAAAAAAATTTATTTTGAGGACTGCGATTTTCAAAATCTCGGCTCAAACTGCATCGGAATTTTCGATTTTAATGACAGCATAAATATAACAAATTGTAATTTTTGCGACTGTTTGACAAACGGCGTGCTGATTTTGGGCAACAAGAACAGCACATATTGCACATCCTCGTGGGAGAATGACAATCACATCGCCGAAATCGAAAGCAACGGGAAAACGGGTGCAGCAAACAATGATTATCCGAGAAATATTTTGATTGATAACTGTCTTTTCTACAATCTCGGAACAGAGGATAAGCAGTGCGCAGGAGTGTGCATAAGCCTTGCACATAGGGTTACCGTGGTAAATTCTACGCTGTATCATCTCCCACGTGCAGGCATAAATATCTGCGAAAATGCGTTCGGCGGACACACGGTGCGTGACTGCGATTTATTCGACTGCGTGCGTGAAACAGGCGACCACGGTCCGTTTAACAGCTGGGGACGTGACAGATTTTGGTCACTCGTCGGATACAACACTGAAGGAAAGTTCGGCAAAATCAAGAAAGAA
>CAYOSJ010000189.1:0-1794 GCA_964406595.1 uncultured Dorea sp. | reverse complement strand
TGGACGCGCACAAGGCGGTGGAACTGGGATTTGCGGATGATGTGCTGCAGAGGGCAGATGCATCTGAGGGTGAAGACCTGGAAGCACCAGAGGTGTCGATGCTTTATTCCAAGGCGGCGGTGACTAATTCGCTGATGGATAAGATCGCGGCAAAGTGTCACATCAAGGCACCTGAAGAAGGTGCAGCAACTGAACAGACAACGGATAACGGGCGTTCCGCTGAAGAGATCAGGGAGCGCTTGAATTTTATCAAGAGATTCATTTAAGGAGGAATCGAATTATGACTATTAAAGATATGATCGAGAAAAGAGCAAAGGTGTGGGAAACCGCGAAGAACTTTGTGGATACCCACGAGAATGAAAACGGTGTTCTGTCTGCGGAGGATAACGCAACTTACAGCCGTATGGAGCAGGAAATCGAGGATCTGACTGCGGCAATCGATCGTCAGCAGAGAGCAGAGGCAAGAGAGGCGGCACTTAATCAGCCTATAAATACTCCGCTTACCGGAAGACCGGCAAAGCAGGTGGAGGAAAAGACCGGACGTGCTTCCAATGCGTACAAGGAAGATTTCGGTGCGCATCTCCGTGGAAAGAGGCTTGTTCACAACGTCCTTTCCGAAGGTGTGCAGGCGGATGGCGGTTATCTTGTGCCGGAAGAGTTTGAGCGTCAGATCGTGACCGGTCTGGATGAGGCAAACGTGGTGAGAGGCCTTGCGAAGGTCATTACCACAAGCGCTGAGAGAAAGATCCCGGTTGCGGCAACTCATTCTACCGCACAGTGGACAGCTGAGAATGGAGCATACACCGAGAGCGGTCCTACTTTCGACCAGAAGACCATTGACGCTTTCAAGCTGACTGATCTTGTGAAGGTATCCATCGAGCTTCTGCAGGATTCCATGTTTGATCTTGAATCTTACATTGCCGGTGAGTTCGCAAGGGCGTTCGGTATCGCTGAGGAAGAGGCATTCTGTGTTGGTACCGGAACCGGACAGCCTACCGGTATCTTTACCGCAAACGGCGGCACTGTCGGTGTGACTGCGGCAAGCGCAACGGCTATTACAGCGGATGAGCTGATCAACCTGATCTATTCGCTTAAGAGCCCTTACCGCAGAAACGCGAAGTTCCTTATGAACGACGCAACGGTTTCCATGATCCGTAAGCTGAAGGATAAGAACGATGCCTATCTCTGGCAGCCTTCCCTTCAGGCGGGGGAGCCGGACAAGCTTCTGGGCTATGACCTTTATACATCTCCGTATGTTCCTACGGCGAAGGCAGGGGCTCTGACTGTGGCATTCGGTGATTTCAAGAATTACTGGATTGCTGACAGATCCGGAAGAACGGTTCAGAGGCTTAACGAGCTCTACAGCACCAACGGACAGGTCGGTTTTGTTGCGACAGAACGAGTTGACGGTAAGGTGATCCTTCCGGAAGGTATCCAGCTCCTGAAGATGAAGGCGAGTGCCTAATCGTAAGCAGATGTAATTATGAGGCGGTGGGAAGTTCCCGCCGCCTCTGCTTTAAGGGGTGATTTCTATGACTGTGGAAGAGATGAAAAGCTATCTGAGAATTGATTTCGAGGATGACGATGCTCTTATCGAGAACTTCATAACGGCAGCCAAGAAGCAGTGCATGGATATCCTGCGGACGGACGATGAGGAGGATCTGGATGCCTGTGCCAACGGGAAGATCGCTGTGATGTTTACGGTGGCCTATCTGTATGAGCACAGGGAAGAGGCTGATCATCATGCGATGGATCTGACTCTGAGGGCTCTGTTATTCGGGAGCCGGAAGGAGG
>CAYOSJ010000188.1:0-1841 GCA_964406595.1 uncultured Dorea sp. | reverse complement strand
TCAAGAAGGACAAGCACGAATCCGTCATTTTCAGAAGGGATAATTCTCATTATGAGAAGGTGGACGGAATTGAGCGTTGTATCGACGATGAGATACCATTTGAAATTCCGGAAAGTTGGGCATATTGCAGACTTGGAACAATCTTGCATAAACTTACCGACGGCACTCACTCCAGACCTAAATATGTTGATTCTGGAATTCCATTTATCTCTGTTAAGGATATCAGTAGCGGTATCTTGAATTTTTCAAATTGTAAATTCATTACTGGAGAAGAACACAATGAATTATATAAACGCTGTAATCCAGAACATGGGGATATATTGCTTACAAAGGTAGGCACCACGGGCATTCCGGTTATTGTTGATACAACGGATGAGTTTAGCTTATTTGTAAGCGTAGCACTTCTGAAATTTAATCAAGAATTGCTGCACAATGAATATTTGATACATCTGATAAATTCACCTTTAGTGCAACGACAGGCAGAAGAAAATACTCGTGGTGTAGGCAATAAAAACTGGGTAATGCGAGACATTACAAACACTTTGATTGCAATACCACCATTGGCAGAACAAATTCGCATTGTCGAAAAGCTAAAGACTGTTTTCGCTATTTGCAGTAATTTATAAAGCACAAGGCATACACTTAACAATCAAAAGTGTATGCCTTATCTTTTACCAATCTACGATTGCATCAACGATTTCACGCTGTTCTGTAGCTGTTTTTCTGAGGTAGATACGGGTGGTTTCAATGCTTTCATGACCCATGAGATCAGCCAAGAATGCTATGTCATTGCAACGATCAAGAAAGCTCTTGGCAAATCTGTGACGAAACGAATGCGGATATACGACTGCAGGATTAATTCCGTACTTTACCGCCAGTTTTTTCAACTGCCCAGAGATACCACGGGTAGTGATACGTTCCCCATATTTGTTCAAAAAAATGAAGCCGCTTTCTTGTTGTTTTTCAGCCAACCAAGAAAGGGCTTCATTTTGTAATTCTTTTGGAATATAAATTCTGCGTAATTTACCGCCTTTGGAGTACAGGTCAAGATGCCCCAACTTAACATGTTCAGCTTTAATCTGAATCAGTTCGCTGACCCTAGCTCCAGTGGCTGCAAGGAAGCGAATCACAAAATACCAGAACATTTCATCATCCTTTTTCAGACAGGATTTGAAGTATTTGTAGTCTGCTTCGCTGATTACATTTTCTAGATACGTTTTCTGCTGAACACGTACAAATGGTAGCTTCCATTTGTCCTTGCCGATGCTCTCCAAGTAACAGTTTATGGCACGAAGTCTGAGATTAACCGTCTTGGGCTTGTAATTCTCAATCAACCATACCTTGTACTCACGTAGTTTTTTCTGGGTAACATCATCGTACTGTTCTCCGTACTGCTTGACGGCAAACATATACGATGAAATGGTGTTTTCTGAGAGGTTTGTACCCCTCAAGTGTCTTTCAAATTTTTCTTTTTCTATCATGGCGAAAGACCTCCTTTCGCAAGATATTATACAATTCTACGTTAAATCAGCGTGATTTTATCGAATAATTCTTGCTGTTTTTCAACGATGCGGCGTTGCTCTGATAGTGGTGGAATAGGAAACATGAGATTCTTAACGCTATTACGATCTATTCTAGGAATAACACCCTGTCCCTTAGATTTGATTTTATCGAAGTTTGCTTGTAGGAACAAGCGGACATAGTGCATATCTAATGTTACAAACTTTCTTATTGCCATGATTTGCCTTGCGATATGAGCTTCTTCAATATCACAAATCACCGTTTTTCCGTAGCCTGAACCCTTGCAAACTAACAACACATCTCCACGATTAGCAATTACC
>CAYOSJ010000187.1:0-1852 GCA_964406595.1 uncultured Dorea sp. | reverse complement strand
ATCAAGTTTTGCAAGTACTTCTTCCAGAGACTTACGTCCCAGGTTACGTACTTTCATCATATCCTCCGGAGTTCTGTTTGTCAGTTCTTCGACCGTGTTGATGCCTGCTCTCTTAAGGCAATTGTAAGAACGAACAGATAACTCTAATTCGTCAATGCTCATCTCAAGAACTTTCTCCTTCTCATCGTCCTCTTTCTCGATCATAACCTCTGCAGCCTGTGCTACTTCTGAAAGATCAATAAAGAGTTTCAGATGCTCGCTAAGTACCTTCGCAGCCAGACTCACTGCCTCATCCGGAAGTAATGTACCGTCTGTATATACGTCTAATGTCAGTTTATCAAAGTCTGTGATCTGACCGACACGTGTATTCTCTACTGTGAGATTCACGCGCTCTACCGGTGTATAAATAGAATCAATCGGAATTACAGCGATTGGAAGCTCTCCATTCTTATTCTTATCTGCACTTACATATCCGCGTCCGTTTGCGATTGTAAGTTCCATGTAAAGCTTGCTGTCTGCTCCGCCGTTTAATGTTGCAATAACAGTCTCAGGATTCATGATCTCGATATCCTGATCAACCTGGATATCTGCTGCCGTAACAACACCTTCACCCTCGAACTCGATGTAAGCCGTCTTTGGCTCATCTGTCTCCGATGTGTTCTTGATAGCCAATGACTTAAGATTCATAATAATCTCAGTAACATCTTCTTTTACTCCAGGGATAGAGCTGAACTCATGCAATACTCCATCGATCTTCACCTGGCTGATCGCAGCTCCCGGAAGTGATGAAAGCATGATCCTTCTAAGAGAATTACCTAATGTTGTACCATATCCTCTCTCGAGAGGCTCCACAACAAATCTTCCATACTTTTTATCTTCTGAAATCTCTGTTATCTCAATATTGGGTTTATTAAAATCAAACACTAAAGTCCACCTCCTGTGGTGTTACGGGTTATTATTTGGAATATAACTCGACGATCAACATCTCGTCAACCGGAACATCGATTACTTCACGTGACGGAAGTTCTTTCACAGTTCCTTTTAAGTTCTCTGCATCTACATCAAGCCACTCTGGTACAAGACGTCCGCCTGTAACTTCCAGAATCTCTTTGTATCTCGGAGAACTTTTGTGCTTTTCTTTGATCTCGATCACATCTCCCGCTTTGATGAGGTAAGATGGAATGTTCACCTGCTTACCATTTACAAGCACATGTTTGTGGTCAACGATCTGTCTTGCCTCACGTCTTGTTCTTGCGAATCCCATACGAAATACTACGTTATCTAATCTGGACTCAAGAAGAACCATGAGGTTCTCACCTGTCATACCTTTCATTCTCTTTGCTTTCTCATAGTAATTTCTGAAAGGTTTCTCCAATACGCCATAGATGAATTTTGCTTTCTGTTTCTCACGTAACTGAAGACCATACTCGCTCATCTTTCTGTTGCTTCTCTTTAACTGTCTGTTAGATTTTTTATCAATTCCTAAATATACCGGATCCATTCCAAGGGAACGGCATCTTTTCAGAACCGGAACTCTATTTACTGCCATGATTTATTTTCCTCCTAAAATAATGGATATGCGCAGTCCGCTTCGCTTGCTGTAAGCATCCGCACTGCGACTGCTCACTAGACTCTTCTGCGTTTCGGTGGACGGCATCCGTTATGTGGTACCGGAGTAACGTCTTTGATACTTGTTACATCAATTCCGCATGCCTGAAGAGCACGGATCGCTGCTTCTCTACCTGAACCTGGTCCTTTAACCATAACATCAACTGATTTTAAACCATGTACCAATGCTGCCTTTGCTGCAGTCTCTGCTGCCATCTGTGCTGCATAAGGGGTAGATTTCCTT
>CAYOSJ010000186.1:0-1863 GCA_964406595.1 uncultured Dorea sp. | reverse complement strand
TGAGTGTATTTTTTCAGGCAGTAGCAGCAGGCATTGCAATTGGTATCGGCGGAACCATTTATTTGACATTGGAAAATAAAGTGGTTGGATCGTTGATGTTTACGGTAGGTCTTTATGCGATCGTATTGAATGGATTGTACCTTTATACCGGGAAAATCGGTTATCTGATAGGAGAAAAAGAGAAGAAAGAGTATGCGGTAGTTCTTCTTCTTACATGGTTTGGAAATCTTGTGGGAACAGGACTTGCGGCAGCAGGAGTGCTGGCATCCAGAATTAACGGGATCAGTGAGAATGCAAAAGCGATATGTCAGGTGAAGTTAAATGATTCACCGTTTAGCATTTTTTGCCTCGCGGTATTCTGCGGGATTCTCATGTATGTGGCGGTAGATGGTTTTAAAGAAAAGGGAAATCCGTTGATTTTATTTCTGTGTGTCAGTGTGTTTATCTTATGCGGATTTGAACACTGTATTGCCAACATGTATTATTTTTCGCTGGCAGGCGCATGGTCAGGACAGACATTTGTATACCTTCTCATTATGACACTGGGGAACAGCGTGGGAGGAGTGCTGTTTCCGATTCTTAAGAAAATAGGAAATTAATATAAGAGTATTTACATTTCAATAGTAATTTTTCTCTTCGTATGTTAAGATAAAATCATAGAATTCCTCTGTAGATATGGAGGAAATATGAGGAAAAAGACATTACAGGAACTTACGATCAAGGATAGTTTTATGTTTGGTGCAGTGATGTGTGATGAGAGTAATTGTACTCCTTTTCTGGAGATGGTTCTCGGAATTTCAATCAAGCGTCTGGAGGTCAGCAAAGAAAAGAGTATCTTTTATCGCCCGGAGTATAAAGGGGTACGTCTTGATATCTTTGCGAACGATGAGAAGAACACTCATTATAATGTGGAGATGCAGATGACCAGAAAACCGGCGTTAGGAAAACGCTCCAGATATTATCACAGTCAGGTGGATATGGAACTCTTGGAAAAAGGTGGTAGTTATGAAGATCTTCCGAATGCATTTGTGATATTTATCTGTGACTTTGATCCATTTGGGGAGAATCGTTACTGTTACACTTTTGAAAACCGCTGTGTCGAGGAAGAAAGTTTACGATTGGGAGATGGCTGTCGGACTCTTTTTCTGAGTACCAGGGGAGAGAATGAGCATGAGACTTCGGCAAATCTTGTAAAGTTTCTGGAATTCGTGGCGGCAGATCTTGAGGAAAGTGAGAAAGATTTTGAAGATACCTTTGTGAGGCAACTTCAAAATTCTGTTTCGCATATCAAGAGAGACCGCGAAATGGGGGAACGGTATATGACTTTGGAAGAACTGATACGTGATGAAAGAGAGGAAAGCAGACAAGAAGGTCTAAAGGAAGGCAGACGGAAGACTATTTTTGAAATTCTGGAGAGATTTGGCACAATACCAGAGGAACTAAGAGATAGGATCAATGTATTGGATAATGAAGAAAATTTAAAACTTCTTGTACAGGAAGCCGTTAAAGTTGATTCTCTTGAAAGTTTTGAACAGGCAGTAGACGGTCTTCTTCAAAAATAAAAATCTGTGGACGGGTGCTGTAAAGAAGAGCGCCTGTCCATCTATAATCTTATTATCCTTTCAGGGATAATTCATTTATTTCAGTAATTTATCAATTTTATTTCAACAGAGGAATTCTATTTATAAAAATTTGTAAGGAAGATAGGTTTTATATCATTGAATTTTTTATTCAAAAATGTTATAGTATGATGTATACTTATAACAAAACTAAGAAATCCGCTTCGCGGAGCAGACAGGCGGGAAGGATAAAAATGAAAAGCATATATGCATCAACACTGATAAGTCAAGTGATCTGGCAGGA
>CAYOSJ010000185.1:0-1947 GCA_964406595.1 uncultured Dorea sp. | reverse complement strand
CTTTGGGGTCAACTTTATTATATGCGATTTTAATGAGAAAATCAATATAAATCGCACGAAATTCAATAATAATTTATAAAAATCGCACGAAATAAGGGCAATCTGCTATTTATTCCTTCATTGATATATCATAACTTATTTCCCTCAATTTGATACACTTATATATAATGCTATATATACAAACAATAACACAATTGACGATTAAGGAGTACAAAGGATGAATAGCAGAATGTATGGGTACATCAGAGTTTCCACAAGGGAACAAAATATTGAAAGGCAGTTGATTTCCTTAACAGAGGCTGGTGTGGACAGAAAAAATATTTATGTGGATAAGCAGAGCGGAAAGGATTTTCGAAGACCCGCTTATAAAAAAATGATGCGAAGGCTGAGGGAGAATGATCTGCTGATTATCAAAAGTATTGACCGGCTGGGGCGCAACTATCAGGAAATTATGGAGCAGTGGCAGTTGCTTACAAGAGAAAGAAAAGTAGATATCCGTATTCTGGATATGCCGTTACTGGACACTACGAAAACAAAGGATCTGCTGGGAACTTTTATCAGTGAAGTGGTTCTGCAGATTCTTTCCTTTGTCGCGGAAAATGAAAGAGATAATATCCGGCAGAGGCAGGCAGAGGGGATTGCAGCAGCCAAGGCACGTGGCGTCCAATTTGGAAGACCGCTGCTTCCGATGCCGGACAATTTCCCCGAATTATACCGTAGTTGGGAGATTGGGAAAATCTCGATTCATGAATTTGCTTCTATCTGTAATATGTCAAGAAGTACGATGTACGGGCGCATTGCAAAGTACCGGCAGATGTTGTATGACGAGACATATAAACGGGCGTAAGGAAGAAAATGTAAAAAAATAAAAAAAATGAAAATAACCCTTAAGTTATTAAAAAATCATACGATAATAATAGTGTAAAGAAGTTTTGGACGGAATCTAAATAAGTGTACTTTTTTGGACAGTTGCCGGCAGTTGCCGAAATTTTTATTTACATCCGGTTCAGGATTTCTGAAAATCAAAAACAGGGGGGAAATGGAATTCCCTCGAATTCAAATTCAAGGAGGAAATATATATGAGAATTCAACACAACATTACAGCATTAAATGCACACAGAAACTTAACAAACAACAATTCTGCAGTAGGAAAGAACTTAGAGAAGTTATCTTCCGGTTACAGAATCAACCGTGCAGGTGATGACGCAGCAGGTCTTGCTATTTCCGAGAAGATGCGTGCCCAGATCACAGGTCTTAACATGGCTCAGAAGAACGCAGAAGACGGTGTTTCCCTCGTTCAGACAGCTGAGGGTGCCCTTACAGAGGTTCACTCTATGCTGAACCGTATGGTAGAACTGGCTACACAGTCTGCAAACGGAACATATTCTTCAACGAACCGTACAGAGATGCAGAAAGAGATCAAAGCACTTACTAAAGAGATTCAGAGAATCAGCGAGACTGCTAACTTCAATGGTCAGGACTTATTCAAAGCAGATACTTCTATTAACCTTCATGTTACGGAACTTTCATCAGGTGGATCTATTACTGTTACACTTAAGGAAATGACTCAAACTAATGTAGGTAATGTAGATATTTCAGCCATTAGTATTACTTTAGATACTAGGGCAACGGATGCAATTAAGGAAATCAATAAAGCAATTGATGGAATTTCTTCTATGCGTTCTGATTTTGGTGCACTGCAGAACCGTCTGGAGCACACCATCAACAACCTGGGTGTTCAGGCAGAGAACATCACTGCTGCTGAGAGCCGTATCCGTGACGTAGACATGGCGAAAGAGATGATGGCTTATACTAAGAATAACATTCTTGTTCAGGCTTCTCAGGCTATGCTTGCTCAGGCTAACCAGGTACCACAGGGAGTTCTTCAGTTATTACAGTAATCTAACTTATTGCCGGCAGTTAGGAATATGTGGATATAATGAAGAA
>CAYOSJ010000184.1:0-1959 GCA_964406595.1 uncultured Dorea sp. | reverse complement strand
CTTTATCCGGCGTCTGTCCGACACACTGTCCTTCTGTCACTATATCGCCCTCAGAAACAACGGGCTCACAAGGTGCTCCTATATGTTGTTTCAACATGATCCTTACAGCCCTTGGCATATCATAAGAATCCATATATGGAACATCTACATCATATTCTGTTAACCCGGTCTTCTGAATTACTCTTTTTGTAGATACTTTTATATCGTCCCTGAACGGATTGACCGGCTTTGGTTCCTGATTACTTTTCACTTTTTTCGCCAGAAGTTCTGTCCGCATCTTAGATATAAATCTACTGGGGCTAAGTCCCATATTGCATCCCACATAAGTACATAAGCCACAGTTACAACATCCTAATGCTGCATTTCCATCAATCAATACATCTGCATTATTAAATGTCAATGCCTGCATTACTTTATGTGGCTGAACACCAAGTCCAAGACTGCTTCTCGGGCAGATCAACGTACAATAATTACACTGACAGCACGCTGATTTAGCAATCTTATACTCTTGTTCCAGACTAAATGTCTTTTTTCGGATCAGTTCATGATCCGCCGGCAATACAATAATTCCATTGGTCGTCTTTGTCACAAACTCATTATCCGGATCTTCTGACACGCGCCCCATTAATGGACCGCCAATAATAACCGAATAATCTTTTACAGTAACTCCCCCGGCCATCTCAATCAGATATGCCACAGCCGTGCCGATCGGAACTGTCACTGTCAGTGGTGAATGAACCGCTCCCGTAATAGTTACATTTCTTCTGATTACCGGCTTATCCTCCATGGCCTGTGCAATATGGTATGCTGTCTGAGCATTGATCACAACACATCCAACTTCTGACGGCAATTTCCCAACAGGAATCACTCTTTTTGTAACTTCATATATAATCTGTTGCTCATCACCGGCAGGATAGTAATTATCTAATAAATGGATCGACACATTTTCTTTTCCCGAAACTGCTGCTTCAAGTGCATGAACTGCCGATTTATTTTTGTGCTTTATTGCGAGAACTCCATTCTTTGCACCTACACAAGACATGGCAACTCTTAATCCTTCGATAATTGATTCCGCATTTTGCTCGATCAGATGTTTATCAGATTTAATTAAAGGTTCACATTCTGCACAATTAACAATGACATATTCCGCTGTGCATTTGAGTTTCATATATGTAGGAAATCCTGCGCCACCGGCGCCAACAACACCGGCTTTTTTTATTTTTTCTAACATTGATTCGTTCATATCCATCCTCTTAAACGATCCTGAATGATCCTGAAAGTGTACATCTGCGAGATCTCGTAAAGTTTTTAGCAGATGTAAGCCCCTCTCCTGTTGGTGTCGCAATGGAAAGTGTGGTATATCCTTCACCATCAATTGCCAGTCCCGCATAAGACGGCGCATTTTTTACAAATATTGTCGTATCAATAGCACGTCCCATCTTCGTCAGGTTATCGACATTTTTAGAATGCATCATGGCCGTATGGTGACATCCATTTTCTGCAATTACGGCTTTTTCAATTGCATCATCGACATTATCCACTCTTGTCACAGGTACAACCGGCATCAACATCTCTGTCATTACTAACGGATGCTCAAACGGGACGTCACAGATGACTACTTTTGCATCTTCGCCTCCATAAACGCCAGATTCCTTCAGAATATATGAAGCATCACGTCCTACAAAGTTCTTATTTGGCGCCCATTTTCCCTCTTTTGTTTTTACCATCACAGTCTCGCAGACCTTTTCAAGTTCCATACCATTCAAAAGATATGCACCATTTTTTACCATCTCACGAATTAATTCATCAGCCACTGATTTTTCAACAAGGATTTCTTTCTCTGCGATGCAAAGGATACAGTTTTCATAACTTGCTCCTTTTACGATATCGCTGGCCGCCTTTTTTATATCAGCTGTCGCATCTACAACTACCGGAGGGTTTCCTGGTCCGGCTGCAATA
>CAYOSJ010000183.1:0-1984 GCA_964406595.1 uncultured Dorea sp. | reverse complement strand
ATACAGGCGTTTTCAAGAACGAACCGCCTGTTTAATGAGTCGGAAAAGCCGTTCGGGATTATCAAGTATTACAGAAGACCGAACACGATGGCGAAGAATATCGAGGCGGCGGTGGAAGCGTATTCTGGCAATATTCCGATGGGATTGTTTGTTGACAAGCTTCCGAGGAATCTTCGCAATCTGAACAGGACTTTTGAGGAAATCAAGGAAGTTTTTGATGCCGCCGGAATAGTGGATTTTGAACATCTTCCGGAAGAACAATCTGAAAAACGGAAGTTTGCAAAACTATTCAATCAGTTTGATACATATCTTCAGGCGGCGAAAATCCAGGGCTTTAACTGGAAGCAGAACACATATCCGGCAGAAGACGGATCGGATATCGTGATGCTGTTTGATGAGATGACCTATCTGATTCTGCTTGCCAGATATAAGGAACTTGCCGGAGGCGGCGGTGGCGGCAGAGGTGGAGATGTTCCGTATGATGTGCAGATCCATATCACTGAATATGATACAGCCAAGATAGATGCGGAATATATGAATACCCGCTTTGAGAAGTTCTTGAAATTGATTCAGGGAGAGTATGATCAGGAAACGCTGGATAAGACGCTGACGGATCTGCATAAGTCATTTTCCATGCTGTCAACAGAGGAACAAAAGTATGCGAATGTGTTCCTCCATGACGTGCAGGCGGGCAATGCCAGGATCATACCAGGCAAGTCATTTAGAGACTATATTTCTGACCTGATGAAGGGCGCAGAGAATGCGAGAATTAAGCGCGTAGTTCGCAGATTGGGTTGTTATGAGCGGCTTCTACGGGAGATGCTGGCAAGGAAGGTTACGAAGGAAACGATCGAGGCTCATGGTAAGTTTGATGAACTGAAGGCAAGTGTAGATTATGTCAGAGCCACGGAGTTCTTTATCGTTGTAGAGCACCAGAACTTCCGGGAGTCAAGGCTGGCCATGCTGGTGGACGCATACCTGCGGTATTTCCTGTTGAACGGCGGTCAGGATCCGTATCCGGAGAATGAATTTGACAGGAAGTATAAGACAAAGAATGCAGCTGATATGCAGCACAGTGGGGAGGACAGGAAGCCGGTCGGCGTTGTGCTGACAGATGATGTAATGGCTGGAAAAAGCGTCACGACATCTGTTAAGAAGCCGAGGCTCAAAGAGTGGTATTCTGAAAGCAAGGCTCTTGCCTGCATGGTAGACACAGATTGTTTTGCTTATGTCGATAACAAGCTCTGTGTCTATGACAAAAAGTACCTGGAGCGAGATGAGAGTGGGAAACTGTTTTTCACACAATACGCGAAGGAACATGAGGAAGAGTGTTTTCTGCAGTTTGTGATTGATGATGAAACTGGAGTGCTTCATTACATCACCCTTCCGAGTTCTATGGCCAGCAAGTCATTCAATTATTATGACGAGCTTTCGGCATTGTCGGATGATGAGAAGCTGAGCCTTGGACTTATAAGTGAAATATCGAATGAAATGCTGACGGCTATCAATGGTCTTGATTTTGGGGATGCGTTGACTGCATTGATGGACAAGAAGATATGTGGTGTGACATTCAGGACATTGAAGTCCACAACAGGGCTGGATAATACGACGGTCAGCAATATGAAGAAAGGTGTCAACCTTACTAAGTCAAATGTCATATCCGCCTGCCTGGGAATTCATATTCCATTCAGGGTAAGTAGAAGGATGCTTCAGCTTGCGGAGACGCCGATTGATCTCACGCTTCCTGGAAAGAAGGGAGAAGAGAACGGTGTGTATGATCAGATCCTGCATTTGAACTGGGCACAGGATTATTCAGATACCTATGATGAATTGAAGGTAGATCATTATGAGCATCTGATTCATCAACCGCCAATTTAAGATCACAAAATCAGCAAAAAGTAGATCGGAGAAATCCGGTCTATTTTTTTTGAAATTTTTTGTTGAACTTTCTTCTACAGATAGTTCTGGGGATACGGGCTCTGCG
>CAYOSJ010000182.1:0-2024 GCA_964406595.1 uncultured Dorea sp. | reverse complement strand
CCAATCCCAACAGTTCTTCCAGAAGATAGACGTATCCACTTTCTTATGTAAACGCTACCACTAATACAGTTCCATTAATAATTAAAAATATATAGAATTCCTCTGTTGAAATAAAATTGATAAATAACTGAATAAATAGATTATCCCTGAAATGATAATAGATTATAGATGGTCAGATACCCTTTTTTCAGCACCTGACCACAGATTCTCACGGCAGCCCAAAACTACCGCCTCCGACACTGATGCAGCCCTTTACTTTTCAAGAAGACCGTCAACTTCCTTTGAAAAGGCTTCCAGGGAATCAAATCCAGCCGCTTTCTGCACAAGAAGTTTTAAACTGTCTTCATTGTCCAGCGTATTGATCTTATACTTCAGTTCCTCTGGTATTGCGCCGAATCTTTCGAGAAATTCGCAAATGGTTTCCCTAAAGCCTTCCTTCCTGCCTTCTCTTAAACCCTCAAGCCTGCTTTCTTCTCTTTCGTCATGTATCAGTTCTTCTAAGGTCATATAACGTTCCCCCATTTCGCGGTTCCTCTTGATATGCGAAACTGAATTTTGGAGTTGTCTTACAAACGAATCTTCAAAATCCCGCTCGCTTTCCTCAAGATCTGCCGCCACAAATTCCAGAAACTTTACAAGGCTTTCCGCAGTTTCGTGTCCGTTCTCTCCCCTGGTACTCAGGAAAAGCGTCCTGCAGCCATCTTCCAGTCGCAACTTTCCATCTTCGACGCAGCGGTTTTCAAAGGTGTAGCAATATCGTCTCTTTCCAAATGGGTCAAAGTCGCAGATAAAGATGACAAATGCGTTCGGAAGGTTTTCATAACTACTGCCTTTTTCCAATAACTCCATATCCACCTGGCTGTGATAATATCTGGAACGTTTCCCCAGCGCTGGTTTCCTGGTCATCTGCATCTCTACATTATAATGCGTATTCTTCTCATCATTCGCAAAGATATCAAGACGTACGCCCTTATACTCTGGGTGATAAAAGATACTCTTTTCCTTGCTGACCTCCAAACGCTTGATCGGAATACCAAGAACCATCTCCAGAAAAGGCGTACAGTTCTTCTCATCACACATCACTGCTCCAAACATAAAACTGTCCTTGATCGTAAGTTCCTGTAATGTTTTTTTGCTCATGCTTCCTCCTATCTACAGAGGAATTCTATGAATTTATCTTAACATATAGAGGGGAGAATTACTATTAAAATATAGTTATCATTATCTCTGCTCCTGAAGTTTTCTCCCCAAAAGAGAAAAAGGAGGCTGACGACAACCACCTTTTGCTTCGTTCTACATTATAATAGAATTATGTAAAAACAAGATTATTATAACGAATTCTCTGCCCTTCGTGCCTGAAGAACATTCTCAGAAAACACAAAATTCCGCACAATCGCTTCCGTGTCTTTGGGAAGGCCTATGAACTGACAGCCATAAGTGTACAGCCCGGGGAAAGGAGTCGGGTACAAAGAACGTATCTTCGCAGCGATATAGACAGGAGTCTTTGTAAGCGTCAGCAGAAAAGATAAGGTTGTGTTGACCTCCCATTCTTGTTCCGATGTAAATAGAAAACCGCCGGCGCTGATGTCGCGAAGAGTAATCGGGACTTTTTCTTTAAAACCGTCAAAGTCTGCCATTGTGTCATAAGTGATCTTGACTCTTAAGTCCTCGCGGAGTGAAGAGGCATTGTCTGCAACAGCATCTACCAGATAATAGGTGTAATTAGTAGTAGGCGCGTCATACGGAGTTATCTTATCCGCCAGTGTATACAGATAAGCAGAATAGTTCGTTTTCTCATCGTCCGGCACAAGAAAAACCTGTTGTGAAAGATACTCTTCTTCAGGTTCATTATCAAAGATAAAAACTGCCGAGTCAGAAGACTTGGAACTATAGCGGATATGTGATAAAAAGGTAGAGTCCAAAAGATATAAGGAAGCGCCCTGCGCGTTCAATAATGGATTCATGATAACTTCTCCTTTTTGAATAAGTAATAGTATTGTTATTCTATAATTATATCTGCTCTG
>CAYOSJ010000181.1:0-2130 GCA_964406595.1 uncultured Dorea sp. | reverse complement strand
CTTCCACTCGATACCGCCCTGATCATTCTGAGAGGTCAGAAAGTTCTGAAGGTGGTCTTCTATCTGGATAAGGACGCCTCCGGCACCACAAAGGTACACGAAGACCGTATTGTGCAGGCCAGAGTGATTGCGGTGGCTGAAAAAGTAGTACGTGCTGAGATTTTCGGAGTGGAGACATCCATTCTTGCGCGTGACCTTTCTTTCGACTGGCTTGGCGATGCAAGGGAACGCTTTCATGTGGGTGAACACATTCTGGTCCGCATCCTTGATGTGCAGGCGGAGGATTCTGAAACGATTTCCGTCAAAGCAGATGTCAAAAGCGTGGAAGGCAATACCAGCAAGGAGAATATGAAGAAATGCAAGGTACAAGGCAAATATGCCGGTACGGTAGAAGATATCCATAAAGGAACCGTCTTCGTCCGACTCTCCATTGGTGTTAATGCGATTGCCCACTCCTGCTACGATAACCGAACCGTCGGGAAAAAAGATAACGTATCCTTTGTTGTAACACATATTGATGAGGAACGCAATGTGGCGGTTGGTATCATTACCAGGATCATTAAGCAGAATATCTAACATGTTTTCAGGGGGCGGTTTTCACGTCCCCTGCAGTATTTGTCACCTTATAAAATTTGCGGTTTTTCCACTTTACAATATACCATTTGTCCTTATACTTCGGTGCTTCCGAGAAACATAAGGTGGAAAATCAGGTGGAGCTTTAGACCCAAATCTTATTGCTCCAAAAAACACTCCGTGTTATACTAAGCGGGTATAATTGAATCAGAAAGATGGATGCATTTCGATCTCGCCCTCTAGTTTTACGAAAGAGGGTGATGCCCATGAATACAATGGAAGTTTTAACTTTACTATTGGTGATTTTTGCGGCTTTGACCTACATAGATAACAGACATAATAAGAAATAGCATCCACAATACCCTGGAAAAGTTTGATGGATGCTATGTCTTACATAGATAATTAAATTTTACTGAGGGCATCAGATTTTGCATCTGAATACCTTTCTAAGTTCATTATACACTGGGGGATAAGAGAAATCAAGTCCCCCTTTTTTCATGTCTACACACAACTACTACCATTGTTTTTGTAAAAATGAACAATTCTAGGAGGACTATTATAAATTCAACACAGAAAGATACAACAATGTTAATTCTGGAATACATCGGTATAGACGATTTTTCCTGCCCTACTTATAAGGACCAGTTTGGACATTTATGGAAGGATATTGACTTGGGAAGCTATGATACTCCCAGTTTATATTCCGTAAGTAACAATGACCTTGATGGGGAACCCATGTATCCCCTTAAACAGGAACATTCTTTTCGTCCCGCTCCATATCAACGAAATAAAAATGAATTTCAATATATGCTGTTAAGCAGGATGCAGTCAGATTGTGAATATTATCTTGGATATGGAAATCGTAGTCCGAGAATACTTTCCGAGAATCCGCAGGGCCATATAGACCATATGAAAAAATTATGGGAAGACTTCCCTGCTCAAGAAAAACCAGAATGGCTAACATGGGAGCAGATTTTAGAATATGAACAAAAAATATGCACAGCCCGCAATTAGAAACAAAGGAAATCAAACAAACGAAAGTTTGAATAGATTGATTTTATTGTGGAAATAAGATAAGATAAAGGTAGCAATAATAGGAAGGAGATGAACAGATGGAAAACTACACAGAAGTATTTGAAAAACTGATTCCAGGACTTTTAAATATTTTTCATGAATCTGTCAGCAGCATTATCTTATATGGCTCTGTTGCAAGAGGAACACAAACCTCCGAATCAGATGTCGATATTGCTGTTATTGTAAATGGATATACCAAAACCATGCACGATACTATGACGGATTTTGTTGTTGACTTAGAATTGGAATATAATAAAGTTCTTTCTGTTCTTCTGATTGATTATGATAAATTCAAAGAATGGGAAAATGTAATGCCTTTCTATAAAAACGTAAAGAAAGAAGGAATCCAGTTATGGCCGGCAGCGTAAAAGATTTATCCAAATATCGTTTTGAACGCTGCTCTGAAGAATTAGAGAATTCCAAAATATTATACTTTTTGAGATATAAGTTTCATCTATTCCTATACGAACTAAAAATAAAAAT
>CAYOSJ010000180.1:0-2141 GCA_964406595.1 uncultured Dorea sp. | reverse complement strand
CTATTTCTTATCAGAAAGATCTACTTTCCAAAGACACACGATTTTTTACAGCCTCCTCTGTAACTGTCTGAGTATTCCTTCTACTCTTTGGATTGCTTCTGCAACCTGACGAGATGCCTGGTTGATCCGATCCTGAATCATCCAGTCAACAACAAATCCATCAAAAAACCAGTCGGCAAAGGAAAGGAAATCATCTGTCTCAATATCTAAATGACATGCTATATTCACATCATTCAGTTCTCTACTGAAGTTTTTCAGGTCATATTTTGCCTGATCCATGTTCTGCTTTGCCTGATCCATTTTGGAATGTTTAACCATGGTAGAGATAAATCCACCGCCAAACATATCCAAAACCCCCCAGTTTTTTGCACTGCTTAAGTTATCCTGTGCCTCTTTAAGGCTTCTCATTGCCCTGTTACCGGCATCAATTGCTTCTCTTTTTTCTTTTTCCAGATCATAAACCATAATGCCACCTCTACAATTCCTTTTACACCGGATGTTACCTGAACGTTTCCGCCTATCCACTACATCATATCTGCCTGAATGACTGCCGAATGATCTTTACTGATATCGATCACAATCTGAAAACCATTTGTTCTATAGGAAAATTATATCTTTTATACCACAATAAATACACAATTTATATGTGGAAATAGAATCCTGTATTTCACTTTTTTTGAGAAATCCTTTCAGCCTTCATAACTTGTTTAAACTGTGAGCTTTATTATATAATTGTTGAATTTCGGAAGGAAGTTTATCTGGTATCATCTCATTGATTTTATCTTCATTTCCATCAGCAAGAGCTTTTTCATAATACCAACATTTGAACTTAAGCATAGCAAGTGTTTTTTCAAGGGCGTTTATTTCTTCTTCAACGGCTGATTTGCGAAATTCAAAAAGTTCTTTTCTGTTCGCATAAGTGGAGTTCCCTTGTGATACCCATTCGAAAAACTGTTTGATGTCCTTGATTTCTAACCCGGATCTTTTCAGGCATTCAATAACTCGGACTGCTTCAATATCTGTATCACTGAACTGTCTGATATTGCCCTTGCGCTTCAGATTAGGAAAAAGTCCTTCTTTATCATAGTATCTTAATGTTGAAATGGGAAGATGAAACATCTCCGCTACTTGTCCTATTGTATACATAGAAATATATCCTCCCAAAATATTTTAAAAAAGTATTGACCTAAAGTTAGGTTTAGGTATTACAATATCATTATTATAAGCCAAAGAATGCAGATACCAAATTACCTGCACTCGCGGTCAGCGGCCCATTTGGAGCAGTAAAGGAACAATGCTCCGGGCTATACGCACAGACAATGGCCAAGCGAGGATATCTTACCATTGCGTTTGACCCGTCTTATACTGGTGAAAGTAGTGGAACTCCAAGATATATGGCTTCGCCGGATATCAATACGGAGGATTTTATGGCTGCCGTGGACTTTCTCTCTGTTCAAGATCATGTAGATTGCGACAAAATTGGGATTATAGGCATCTGCGGTTGGGGTGGTATGGCGCTAAATGCAGCCGCACTCGATACAAGAGTTAAGGCGACCGTTGTATCGACAATGTATGATATGACAAGAGTAAATGCTAACGGATATTTTGATTCCGAAGATAGCGAGGAAGCAAGATACAATAAGAAAAAGTCACTCAATGAACTGCGCACGAAAGAATATAAAAGCGGAGAATATTCAAGAGCGGGTGGATGTGTGCCACTCCCCGTTCCTGACGATGCACCGTTCTTTGTAAAGGATTACAGTGAGTACTATAAGGGACGATGCTATCACGCGAGAAGCCTGAATTCCAATGATGGATGGAATACGATTGGCTGTATATCATTTATGAATCAGCCAATTTTGAAATATAGCAATGAAATCAGAAGTGCCGTACTTATTATCCACGGCGAAAAGGCTCATAGTTTTTACTTTGGTAAAGACGCTTATGAGAATATGATCAAGGATAGTAAGTATGCAGCTAATAAGGAACTATTAACAATTCCGGGAGCAGTTCACACTGATTTATATGATAATCTCGAAGTAATCCCGTTTGATAAACTGGATGATTTTTTCAAGCAGAATATGTAACGGAAAGCCTGCAAAGAAAAAGTCAAGCAGAAATTTATGAACTTTGAAAATTTT
>CAYOSJ010000179.1:0-2144 GCA_964406595.1 uncultured Dorea sp. | reverse complement strand
AATATTGCTGATTCCGACAGGAATCTATTTTACAGTGCGGACAAGGTTCCTTCCGATTCGTTTGTTTCCAGATATGGTAAAGGCAACGATTGAGAAAAAGAAGGACGGTGAGAAGGGTGGAGCTCTGTCATCGTTTCAGACATTGATAGTATCTACGGCAACCCGTGTTGGTATGGGCAATCTTGTAGGGGTTGTGGCGGCAATCTCTGTTGGAGGTGCAGGAAGTGTATTCTGGATGTGGGTGACTGCTCTTATCGGTTCTTCTACAGCGTTTGTAGAGGCGACACTGGCACAGATATATAAGGAGAAGGATCCATTGTATGGAGGTTTTCGAGGAGGTCCGGCCTACTATATCCATGATTTTATGACAAGAAAATTCGGGAAAAAAGCAAGGAGATATTCTGTCCCGGCGGTGTTGTTTGCACTTTCAGGTCTGATCTGCTGGTTTGGGATCAGTCAGGTAATCGGTAATTCTGTTACTTCGGCATTTGAAAATGCATTTCATATTTCTCCGGTATATACAATTGCGGCAGTCGTCGTACTTGCGGCATTCATTGTACTTCGGAAAGATACAACGGTGAAGGTACTGGACGTGCTTGTGCCGATTATGGCGGGGTGTTACTTTATTATGACCATTATTCTGATTTTGTTTAATCTGGATAAGGTTCCGGGAGTGTTTGAACGGATTTTTGCTGAGGCATTTGGTTTGCGGCAGGTAGCGGCAGGCGGTTTTGCAGGGGTTTTGATGAACGGTGTGAAGAGAGGGCTTTTTTCCAACGAGGCGGGCTCCGGTTCTGCACCTTGTGCGGCAGCGGCGGCAGAGACAGACCATCCGGCAAAAATTGGACTGGTACAGGCGCTTGGTGTATTTATTGATACGATTGTAATCTGTAGTTGTACTGCTATGATCATGCTTCTTGTGCCGGAGAGTGTGACGAAAGGAATGGTAGGTATGGATCTTCTGCAGACTGCAATGGAGCATTATATGGGAAGTTTCGGTGTGATATTTATTGCAGTCATTCTGTGTCTGTTTAGTTTCTCCACGTTTATCGGAATTCTGTTTTATGCCCGCTGTAATGTGGCATATCTCTTTGGAGACAACTGGATATCTCAAACAGGATATAAGATCCTTGCACTTGTGATGCTGTTCATCGGCGGTATTGCCACATATACATTTGTGTGGGATATGGGAGATGTAGGGGTTGGTCTTATGACCGTGTTCAATATTGCATTCCTGTATCCATTGGCAGGAGAGGCGCTTGGAGCGTTAAAGGAGTATGAAGGAAGTAAGAGATGTGGGAAATAGAGAAGAAAAAGAGGGACAAAAGACAGAACGGTTTGCTTCGGATACGTCGAACCGAAATATGACGGATTGGGTGAAAGCGCTTGTGGTACTTTTTATCGGACTTACAGTCGCACATCTGGGAGTGACGTTGTTTTTGCTGTCCGATCTTGGGACAGATACATTTACTGTGTTTATGCAGGGATTGGCAAGGACGATGAATCTGACAGTAGGAACCGCGCACATGATCATCCTGTGTATTTTGACGGTAGTGATGTTGTTTACAACAAAGGGGTATGTAAAACCAGGAACGGTTGTGTGCGCTTTTTTCGGAGGCCCGATCATTGATATCTTTACATGGCTGCTGGGCAGATGGATTAGTGGGGACGCCGTTATGGCAATCCGTGTGTTCAGTATGCTGGCAGGCTGTGTGGTACTTTCCTGCGGTATGTCCATCGTAATCAACAGCAACGCAGGAGCAGGTCCCAATGACCTGGTGGCGATCATCCTGTCTGATAAATTGGAAAGAATTGAATTTCGTTGGGTGAGAATGAGTTGTGACTTCATATTTGTCGTACTTGGATTTCTTCTTGGCGGTACTGTAGGAGCGGGCACTGTTGTGGCAGTTTTCCTGACAGGACCGCTTGTGCAGTTCTGGCTTCCAAGGACAAAGAAACTTGTGCAGAACGTGTTGAAGGAGTCGTAGTCTCGGGTATAGATAAAACAAAAAGCGGATTATCGCAAGAAGAACTTGCATAAAAAATACAGTGTAATTCATTTTAATGAGTTACACTGTATCTTTTTCATACAGGGGATGAGGGAATCGAACCCCCGCCAAAGGTTTTGGAGACCCCTATCATAC
>CAYOSJ010000178.1:0-2175 GCA_964406595.1 uncultured Dorea sp. | reverse complement strand
CCTGCCCCACATAAAACAGGACATCCCGGAAGGTCTCGATATCATTATCCGTATAGATGGACAGGTTCTCCATGCCGTTTGGCATCGCCTCGATATCCGCCCTTGTCTGTGCCAGCTCCACCTTGCAGGCAGACGCACACAGATTCATGAAATCAAAAGCATTACCGATTGCCTCGAACCCATTGAAGGCTTTCTCGAATCGCACCATGTAGTCATAGGCTTTGATCTCCAGGCACTTTGCTTTTCGGTTCGCCTCGGAAATCTCGAAGATCCCCATAGGAACTTCTTCATAAGAACCGCCCGCCACCTGCAGATGATAGGACAGCGTGACAATCGCATCCTCCAGTGTGTATCGGTCAATGTCAGAAAAAAGCGATATCCCCATCTCTGCCGCATACACTGTTCCCAACTCGATCTCTGTGGATCCGCAGCACTGGGAAGTGATATATCCGCTGCCTTTTACCATATCATCCTGATCAAATTCATATACCACACCGCCCTTGGTTGTAATCCGCCTTGTCCAATAGTATTTTCTTGTATTCGCCTTCACTGCTGTGAGGAACGCATTGCTGATCGGATACAAATGACCGCCTCCTTTCCGGCATCAAAAAAGGACCGGTCTCCCGATCCAATTTTGATTTACTTTTGCGGCATGATTTCACTTCAATATTTCCCATACTGGATTTTGTTTCGATCCTACTCTTCTGATATAGCCTTTATCCCTCAATGAATCCAATGCTCTCTGCACTGTTCTTACGGTTTTGGAAATCTTATCTGCAATTTCATCCCTTGATGAATCTGGTTTCTGCTTCAAAATAGCAAGAACCGCCATCTCTGTTCCGTTCAAAGTGACATCCAAAGTGACACTTGGAATGTCACTTTGAAGCTCTGGCCTGTAGATGACAAACTTAAATCCATTCTCTCTATTCTCATAGGAATATTTGATGCCGGCATCATTACACAAGCTGTTAATCCTTTTGAATCCGCTGCCAAACTGCTCTATAGATTTACTCAAATACAAAATTTTGGCAATCGTAGCGTTTCTAATTTCCGATTCGATATTGTCCTTTATGTATTCCTCCGGCTTATGTTTACTTGCATATTCTCCGGGGCTGTAGACCGTAATCATTCCCGGATGAATGCATATCTCATGGGTTGTCCGACCATTATATATTGCATGCGCGAAACTATTTGCCAACACCTCTCTGATTACAGCCACAGGAATTTCAGGAATTTCTTCCCTTTCCATTCCGGTTATCTCGCTTCTCCATCGAATATTCTTTAAGATATATTCTTCCGCGATATTCAACAAATTATAGATATTATCTTCAAACAGCTTCATATCAAGGAATGTCAGCTTCTCATCTGTCGCAAATATCCCAGCTTTTAGCGAGACTGGACGAGTGTTTCCGAAAAGTATTTCTCCGGCATTTGTTAAATGATTATCGCAAACAAGTCCAAATCTTTTCAAAATAATCGGGCATGTATACCTTCCATCAGGTAATCTTCCTGCCGAAATAGCCTTTTGCCAAAATGATTTGATTGCTGGCTTATCAATTTGCTTTGCTGTTGCATTCGCCTTTCCCTTTTCCCATAATTCCCGATATTTATTAGCAACAAAGAAAGCCTTTAATTCATCAGGTGTGACCTCTCTGTCTTCATCAGCCGTTCTCAGATAGTATCTTCCTGCTGCAGAATATGGGGCATTTTCGCCACTAAACTCTACCTTTATCAAATGTTTGTGATCCAGCACGACCTCTTCAATAACAGGATATATTTGAGGTCTGATATTCTCATATACTGCTCTGGAGACATCTCTTAATGATGACTCTGAGACATCCTGTCCAATAACATCACCGCTTGGTTTTACCCCAAAATACAACGTGCCTATACCATGTTTATTTAAAATTGATGAAATCGAAACCATTGCTTCTTTCATTTCACCAGTTGTCTTCTTAAATTCAAGAGTCTCAGTTTCTTTTCCCAGATTCATGATGTCCCTCCACTTCTCAAAGTGACACCATTATACCACAAAGTGACATTTTTTTCACTATATAATTTACAATCAGAACTCTTTCAATGTGAAGGACACCTCCCAGAGCGATCCATACGATGTATCCGAAACCAGCTTCACCTGATACCCGTCAATATACATCTGCGTATCCACGATATTCA
>CAYOSJ010000177.1:0-2250 GCA_964406595.1 uncultured Dorea sp. | reverse complement strand
ACCGACGCCGAGTTATTCTATCTGGGGAAATTCAGTATATCTGGCAGGCGGCAGGCCGGTGTTTTATGTTTGTGATGAAAAATCTAACTGGTATCCGGACATTGAAGATATCAGATCAAAGATAACATCTAAGACGAAAGCAATCGTTGTGATCAATCCTAACAATCCGACCGGAATGCTGTATCCGAAGGAGGTCTTAGAGTCGATCGTGCAGGTGGCAAGAGAAAAAGAGATCCTGATCTTTGCGGATGAGATCTATGACAGGCTGGTGATGGACAGATTAAAGCATACTTCTATCGCTTCTCTGGCAGAAGACCTTCCGGTCGTGACGATGAATGGATTGTCAAAATCCCATTGCCTGTGCGGTTATCGGTGCGGGTGGATGGTGATCAGCGGGCCGAGGGAGCTGACTGAAGATTACAGGCAGGGGATCATCCAGCTTACATCATTAAGGCTTTGCGCGAATGCCCTTGCGCAGATAGTAATACCTGCTGCTCTTGAAGATATGGAGACGCCGGCCTCGATGGTCCGTCCGGGAGGAAGGATTTATGAGCAGAGGGAGGCGACCATAAGAGAACTCCGAAATATAGATGGAATATCATTTGTAAAAAATAACAGCGCGTTTTATGTATTCCCCAAATTGGATGTGAAGAAATTTAACATTACAGATGATAAGCAGTTTGCAAAAGATCTTCTCCACGCGACGAATATCCTCCTTGTGCCGGGAAGTGGATTTGACTGGCATGAGCCGGATCATTTCCGGATCGTAATGCTCCCGGAAGCAAAGGTGCTGGCAGATGCGATGAAACGTATGGGCGAATTCCTGGATGGGTACAGACAGGGAAAATCCTTCGCGGTGCCCGGTAAGATCGCGTAATGCGGCAAAAGATCAGAAAAAATGTGAAAAACAAGTTGACAGACGGTCAATGAAATGCTATTCTAACATAGGACTGCCAAAGACAGCAGGTGCGAAAGCGTAAGTAGTGATACGCCTGCCGAGGAAAGTTAGATTCTTTTATATGAATTTATATGCCCCTTTTGTCTCTGGACGCAGGGGCTTTTATAGTATTCCTTATAGCAGTCAATACAAATAATATAAGGAGGTGCACCATTCGTGGCAAAAGTTGAATTAAAACAACCTATCGTACAGGCGATTGCAGATGATGTAAAAGATGCAGCGGGCGTTGTATTAGTAGACTACCGCGGACTTACTGTTGCAGAAGATACAGAACTTCGTAAACAGTTAAGAGAAGCGGGAATCATTTACAAAGTTTGCAAGAACACAATGATGAAGAGAGCTTTTGAAGGAACTGCATTTGCAGCATTGGATGAGCATTTGGAGGGACCAAGCGCTATCGCGATTTCCAAAGATGACGCAACGGCTCCGGCAAGAATTCTTGCTAAATTTGCAAAGACAGCGAAGGCTCTTGAGTTAAAGGCGGGTGTCGTTGAAGGAGAATTCTATGATGCAGATGGAGTACAGGCTCTGGCAAGTATTCCTTCAAGAGAAGAACTTCTTTCCAAATTGCTTGGAAGTTTACAGTCACCTATTACAAATCTTGCTCGTGTTCTTAATCAGATCGCAGAGCAGGGAGGCGCTCCGGCTGAGACAGCAGCAGAGGAGTAAGATGTGTAACGGTTAAAAAACCGGCGCAGCAAATGAAAGAGAAAATAAAAATCAGGAAAATTTAAATGGAGGAAATAACAATGGCAAAGTTAACAACAGCTGAATTTATTGATGCTATCAAAGAGTTATCAGTATTAGAATTAAATGAATTAGTAAAAGCATGTGAAGAAGAGTTTGGTGTATCTGCAGCAGCAGGTGTAGTAGTTGCAGCAGCAGGCGGAGAGGCTGCAGCAGCAGAAGAGAAAGATGAGTTCGATGTAGAGTTAGTATCTGCAGGAGCTTCTAAAGTTAAAGTAATCAAAGTTGTTCGTGAGATCACAGGACTTGGATTAAAAGAAGCAAAAGATGTAGTTGACAATGCTCCAAAGGTAATCAAAGAGGCTGCTTCTAAGGCTGAGGCTGAGGAGATCAAAGCAAAACTTGAGGCTGAGGGTGCAGAAGTTAATCTTAAATAATCTGGACAGGCTGAATGATAAAAGGTATTGCATAAATTTTGTGCAATACCTTTTTGCTTACTCTGAAACAATACTTTCTGGGTAGCCCAAAAAGCGCAAACTTCCCCTATACCCGAGGCTGTAAAAAATCATGTGTCTTTGGGAAATGAATCTTTCTGATAAGAAATA
>CAYOSJ010000176.1:0-2253 GCA_964406595.1 uncultured Dorea sp. | reverse complement strand
AGTAAATCCCATATGGATCAGAAGGGAAACATGGCTATGACGAAGATCGTGAATTCGTATGATCGGAACTCCTGTTTCTTTGCATCCCCTTTCCATTTCATGTTTCAGATAAGATTTGGAAAACGGGAAAATCCGCTGATCCGATGCCAGTGAATAATACATCTGAAAATAATCCTGCATCTCTTCACAGAGGAACTCCGGCATCACAACGATCCGGTTGCTTTTCGCTGTCTTGGGCGAAGTAATGATGTCCTGTTTTTTCATCCGGTGATACGTTTTGTTGATTCGCACCGTCTGTTTTTCAAAATCAAAATCTGACGGTGTGAGGGCAAGCAGCTCCCCTTCCCGGATTCCGGTCCAATAAAGCATCTCAAAGGCATAATAGGATCTGGGCTTGTCCATCATTGCCTCGGCAAATTTCAGATACTGTTCCTTTGTCCAGAACTTCATTTCCTTCGGAATCTCTTTTCCCATACTTCCTGCCTGTCTTGCCGGATTGCAGGGCAGATTATAATAATTCACCGCATGATTGAAAATTGCTGTAAGCTGTGCTTGAATCGTTTTCAGATAATCCACGGAATAGGGCTTACCCTTTTCATCCCGGTATGCCATCATCTCATTCTGCCAGGCGATCACATCCGCCACGGTGATTTCGTTGATTTTCCGTTTTCCAAAGTAAGGAAGAATTTTTGTGCGAACTATGTGACTTTTCGTCTCAAATGTGCTTTCCTTCACCCTCTGGCGTTTATACTCGGAATAAGTCTCATAAAAGCTCTCAAACGTCATATCCAGCTTATTTCCTTTTCGGAGCATCATCTCATGTTCCCATGCTGTCGCTTCCCGTTTGGTCTTGAATCCACGTTTCTGCGTCTGCTTTCTTTCCCCGGTAAAATCGGTGTACCGGAACACCACTCTCCATGTACCTTTGTCTTTTTCCTGATATACAGCCATCTTAAGTACCTCCTATTTTTCTTCATAAAACAACTTTTTCTTGAAATAGTTGGCATCCACACGCCCCGGCACTGTGATCAGTCCCATTCCGCTGAGCTCTTTATTCAGTTGGCGGATAATCTGGTATGCCTTTGACTGCTTAACCTGTAAAATATCCATTACCTCTTCCGCAGTCAGAAACCCATTCTTTAATTCAGACATCCCATTCACCTCCTTTCACATTTTCTTCAGGGAAATTCCCCCTCTACTTATCCAATCTTTCAAGGCACCTTATACAACCTCATTTTCAAATTTTCTTTAACTTAACTTTAATTAGTTAAGTTGTGTTTTTATTATATTAACTGTTTTCCGTTAAGTCAAGTGTTTTGAGTGTCGGTAATTAAATTTTTTTGTTTAAGTTTTTCTTGCGTCTTATTTTTCCATATGCTATACTGATTTAAACAAATATCGTTAACCACCAGCTCCTATTCATTGCAAAACGGTAGGAACTTATATTCAAAAACGAATAAAAGATTTCAGGAAAAAGGAGAGATCCCTATGGCATTTGGAAAACGTATTAAATTTTTCAGAAACAGAAAAGGTATGAAACAGAAGGAGCTTGGCGAACTTCTTGGATTCCTTGGAAAAACTTCAGATGTCCGTGTGGCACAGTACGAAACGGAAGCCAGAACCCCTAAAGCTGATCTGGTCAAAGAAATGGCACAGATCTTCGGTGTAAGCACCAGAGCCATCAATATTCCGAACATTGACTCCTATCTTGGTCTCATGCATACCCTCTTTGCACTGGAAGATATGTATGGAATCAAGATCGGAGAGATTGACGGAGAACTCTGCCTCCTGCTTGACCGGGAACACAAGGAATACCAGTACCTGTTCACACCTTTTCATGTATGGCAGCAAATGGCTGCAAAATTGGAAGCCGGAGAAGTCAGCCAGGAAGAATATGATAACTGGCGATATAACTATCCGGAACTGGATACCTCCAAGATTCGGGCAAAGGTTCCGTCTCAGGAACTCTCTGACGAACTCATCAAGGCACTGAAAAAAGAGAATCAATAAAGAATTGCAAAAAGAAAAAACCTTACTGACTGCTCTTCCCAATTTTGGAAACAGCTCATCAGTAAGGTTTTTATGTTATAGAAATATATTTTTATTCAAGGAATATTGCAAAAAGTGTTGCCAATCCGTTGCCAAAAAATAACGGAATTTGCTTGGAAACCGCATAAATACTGGGTTTATTTTTGCAAATGTCAAAGGGCGAAGCCCGTTATCCACCAAAAGGCAAACTCGGCTATTCTCTCA
>CAYOSJ010000175.1:0-2257 GCA_964406595.1 uncultured Dorea sp. | reverse complement strand
CTTAGTTGCAGGTCTGGCAGCGTCCGAGCGTTTCTTATGCTCCTTCTCACTTGCCCTTTACTATATTAAATTTCTATTTGGTGATGTTTTTTGTTGTTGTGGATATATGGGATTGTTATAATGTAGATATAAAGAAATGGAAAGATTTGCAATGTCTTATTTTGTTTCACAATATCTGGCTTTTGGAAAGTACAAAAAGTTGCATTTTTAAAACATACATTTGACATCGTTTTAAAAGCATATCGCGGCATTTTTGTTGTATGTGTATGGAATGAATGATAAAATAATACATTCGGAAAATGGGGTGAGTCTATGCTTTATATTGCAATTTGTGACGATGACCGATATATGTTGGAAACATTAAAAAGTTTAGTGAAAGATTTTTTTGCAAAAAACAACATGGATATAAGAATCATGCTATTTGCAAGCGGAGAAGAATTATTACAGTATGAGAACCATATAGATATTCTTTTCCTTGATATTCAAATGAAAGAGTTAAATGGAATGGAAACGGCAAAAGAGTTGCGTCAGTCAGGTTTTAAAGGTTTTCTGATTTTTATTACTATTTTGCAAGAGATGGTATTTCAGGCTTTTGAGGTACAGGCGTTTGATTATCTGTTGAAACCAGTCAGGGAAGATTATTTCTCGAAGACTATGTATCGTTTATTAGACTGTTTGAAAAAGACAGGGGATAAAAACCTGCTTATCCGTATTGGGCATGAAAGGAGACTGATTCCCTTTGACGATATAGTTTTTTGTGAGGTAATTGACAGAAAAATATATTTACATTTATTATCGTCAGAAGTGATTGATTACTACGAAAAAATTGAGGACTTAGAAAAGAGGCTGTCTTCGTATTTTTATAAATGCCATAGAAGTTTTTTGATCAACCTGAAATATGTGAGAAGTTATAAAAATGGGGTGGTGTTCATGAAAGACGGTAAAGAGATACCTGTATCACGTTTGCGAAGTAAAGACTTTTCAAATGTCATTTTACAGTATATGAAAGACGAGAGGATGTAAAATATGGATTATCTGGATTTCTTCAATCGTTATATTATGGTAAGCGTTCAGATATTTATTGGCTTTCATTTTTACACGAAATTTTTGAAAAAGGAAGTAAAGCCGATATACCATTTCCTGTTTGCAATATCAGGCACTGTGATCATTCAAACGATTAAGGCAGGGAATATAGTGGAATTTGTATTGTATGTCCTGTTGCTTTCTGCAAGCGGGTTGTTTCTATGCAAGATACATAATGTGTCTGTTGTTTTGTATGCAGTTATCACAGCCCTGATCATGCAATTTATGTTTGGAATTTTTAATTCTATTTTGTCTATTCTATATCCATTAACTGTAACAGCAGATCAGAAATCGACAGGCATTATATTCATGCTGTTAGGATATCTGGCGTTACCTATGGCAATTATCTGTTACCATGTAGCAGACAGATTCTTTTCGTATGATGAAACAATAGACGGGCAATATACGCTCATGTTTTTGATACCTGCATGGATGATATTTTTAATTGGGGAATATATCAATTCCGCAATTTATGGCAACACAATTAGCACAGACAATAAGGGAAAGATCATAGGCGCAAACCATTATCAAATGCTTATCATACAGCTTTTTGGAATGGCAAGTTTGTTTTGTATCATGTTCTTTTATAAAAAACTATTAGAAAATTTCCGCTTGAATACCAAATTGTCGCTCCTTGAGCAGGAAGAACATTCTTTAAGCCAGTATGTCATGGAAGCCAAAAGCAGATATGAAAAAACAAAGTCATTCCGGCATGATATAAAAAACCATATAACTGTCTTAAAAAAATTGATACAGGAAGGAAAAACAGAACAGGCGGTAAATTATATGGGCGGTATGGAAGAAATAACAGAAGAACTGTCATTCCCATGTAGTACCAACAATCCGATCGTGGATATTTTACTGGAAAACAAATTAGGAGTAGCAAAAAACATGGGGATAGATATTTCCTGTTCTTTAACTTTGCCATATCCCTGTCTCATCCGTGATATTGATTTTGCTGTTATTCTCTCCAATGCTTTGGATAATGCGGTAAATGCCTGTAAAAACATGGGGCATGATTCTGAAAAATATATCCGTATAGCCGGAAAAATACAAGGAGATTTTATTTTGCTTGAAGTTGAGAACAGTTTCCAGAAAAAAGGCTTGCCAAGAAAGGGAACAGGGCTTTTAAACATACAGACGATCGCGGAAAAATATCATGGTGCGGTGAATA
>CAYOSJ010000174.1:0-2261 GCA_964406595.1 uncultured Dorea sp. | reverse complement strand
CAGTTGGCTAGAGCACACGGTTCATACCCGTGGTGTCGCTGGTTCAAATCCAGTTCCCGCTACTTTAAAAATGAGAGAGACGGTGTTATCTGTCTCTCTTTTGTTGTATAAAGCATATTACAAATTGATTAATTTTACAGAACATTGTAAAATGTATAATGTGGTTGTGAACGATGAACAATATGACGGAGGAAGAATATGAACGGAAATGTAAATTATATTATAAGAATGCTTGCCGGAGCATATCTGGTATACCTTGGCATATCGCTGCTTAAGGAGGAACTGTCAGAGGGGATTCTGATACCTCTTGTGGCGGGCGTGGCATTTACAGTGATCGGTGCAGGGCTTGTCATCTATTCTTTTTTGAAATTTAAACAGGAACTTCGAGAAGGGCGGCAGGAACTGACAGAAGGACAGGAGGAACAGGAAGAGGAGGAATAGATGATGCGAGTAGGCATGGGATATGATGTTCACAAATTGACAGAAGGGCGTGACCTGATCCTGGGAGGAGTGAAGATCCCTTATGAAAAGGGGCTTCTTGGACATTCTGACGCAGATGTGCTGTTGCATGCGATCATGGATGCATTGTTAGGCGCGGCAGCCCTTGGCGATATCGGAAAGCATTTTCCGGATACCGATCCGAACTATAAAGGAATCTCCAGTATACGATTATTGGAGCATGTAGGAAAGTTGATTGATGAGAAGTTATATGTGATCGGGAACATTGATGCGACAATTATCGCGCAGAGACCGAAAATGGCTCCGCATATTGAAAAAATGCGGGAAAATGTGGCAGAAGCCCTTCACATTGATGTAGATCAGATCAACATTAAGGCAACGACAGAGGAGGGGCTTGGATTTACCGGAAGCGGGGAAGGAATCTCTTCTCAGGCGATTGCCTGCCTTGAAACAGTCGCAAATTATAGTTATGCGGTAGGAGAAGGTGACGAGAGGGACTGCGCTGGCTGTGGCGGATGCCCGCACGCACAGGAGTAGAAGTTATGCAGATTCGAAGATTAACACAAAATGAGAAGCAGAGCACGAGATTTCTTTACGAGGAAGTGTTCTCCCAGGACAGCCAGTCTTTTGTAGAGTATTATTATACAGAGAAGACGAAAGATAATCAGGTCTATGTGATAGAGGGGGATGGAGAGGTTCAGGCAATGCTTCATCTGAACCCTTATCGGATTATGGTGAACGGGGAAGAGAAGAATGCCAACTATATCGTGGCGGTGGCAACAAGAAAGCCTTACCGCAAGCGAGGGTATATGGCAGAACTTTTAAGGAAAGCGCTCCATGATATGTACAGGGCAGGAGAGGCATTTACATTTCTTATGCCAGCGGCGGACGCCATTTATCTGCCTTATGATTTTCGCAGAGTATATGAGCAGAAAAAGCGATTATATGAGGGAGAACTTCCGGAAGCGGGCGCGGTACTTCCTGTGGAAGAAGAGGGGATTCTTTACGAGATTTCCGAACTTTCGGAGGAGGAATGTGAGGAACTGGCGCAGGCAGCAGAAGAGTATCTTGCCGCCCATTATCAGGTGTATGCAAAACGTGACGGCGCTTACTACGCACGCCTGAAAAAAGAATATGGGAGCGATGGCGGGAAATTAATGGTATACCGAAAGGGTGGACAGATTGTGGACTGCCGGTTATATGAGCCGGAGAAAGAAAAGGAAGAAGACGAAGAGGGATGGAAGCCGACGATCATGATCCGTCCGGTGGATGTGCGCCGTCTACTTATGTCCGTAAGCCTTAAGACACTGACAGCGTGCTGCTTTACAGTGACAGATCCGATCATTGAAGAGAACAATCGTTGTCTTGTGATGACGGGAACAGAGTTCTCAGGCGTGATGCTGATGGAAGGAAAGGGAGAGAACAGTGAGGGAACGCTTCCTGTGGCGGCTCTTGGAGAATTTCTTTTTGGCGCGAAAGATGTAGAGGAATTGTGCACGGTTCCGGGCGTGCAGATGTCCGAACGATTGAAAGAGGAATTTAAGAAAATCGTACCATGGAAACAGATATATTTAGAGGAAATGGTATAGATAAAAAAGAACAGACAAAAAAGGGATAGTTGACAAATCAGAAAAATTCACATATTATATATCCTATACGGGAAAGACGTTGAACGAAAGAGTAGCAGACATGGAGACCATCAGAGAGGAACTGTCACCGGCTGAAAGCAGTTTCGGGAGAAATGGCTGTGAAGTGCATTCGGGAGTCGATCCGGTGAAAAGTTTCTGTAAATTGCAGGAATA
>CAYOSJ010000173.1:0-2263 GCA_964406595.1 uncultured Dorea sp. | reverse complement strand
ATCGTATAGCTTATTCGCTTTATTGTCTCGTCTATATCTTTTGGAGTAACAAAAAGACCGTTTAGATGAGGAGAGATCAATTCTTTTATCAGTTCATATTTTTCTGCTGCATTATAGCCCTGCATCACTACGCTTACGCCTCGGAGTGTCTCGGAATTTTCCAGCGCTTCAATGAGGTTTTCCATTGTATCGTTGACAATGGTTGCAGCATCTACGACTGTCGGCACTCCTATGGCTATAACCGGGACACCCACAGTTTCTTTTGTGATGGCATTGCGGTGATTTCCCACACCGGAGCCTGGATTGATGCCTGTATCCGCTATCTGGATCGTGCTGTTAAGTCTCCTTGAGCTTCGTGCCGCCAGTGCGTCAACCGCTATGATCAGATCCGGCTTCGTCTCATTTACGATGCCTCGTATAATCTCTACAGACTCCATGCCAGTCTGTCCCATAACCCCTGGGACGATCGCACTGATTAAATGCGCCTGATCCTCTCCCATAGCATATTTTCCGTATTCCTTTACAATATGTCTTGTAATGTTCAGATTATCCACCACGTAAGGGCCGAGGGCATCCGGCGTCACTTTCCGGTTGCCAAGCCCTACCACAAGAACAGCGCAGTCCTCCTTTTCAAGCTTTACAAATTGTTTCATATACTTTAAAAGTTCCTCGGAGATTTCTTCATGATAGCCCTCGTCAGGGACTGTCATATTTGGAGCTTCCATCGTAATATACGTGCCCACAGGCTTTCCCATCGTCTTTGCACCATTTTCTGTCTCAATCTTTACAGTTGTGATTCTTATCTCCCTCTCCTCGTCATAATTTTCTTCCAACACGACTCCCTGTACTTCCACATTATCTGATTCAAATCTCTCCTTCTGCTCTAATGCAAGATCCGTCCTTACGCTATACTTTTCAATCATCAAAAAAGCCCTCTCGTTTCATCTACATATTTAATGTATAGTTTTTACAATATTTCACGAAATATGTATTGACAGAACAAGGAGGTTGGAATAAAATAAATTCGTATGTTTCGTTAGAACGTCCGTGTCCGGCTCTAACGAACGGGTCATCGATCAACAGGTCGAAATAATATATCGGAGGTGGACAAATTGGCTAATATCAAATCTGCAAAGAAAAGAATCTTAGTAAACGAAACAAAGGCTGCAAGAAATAAAGCAATCAAATCCAAAGTTAAAACTTACGTGAAAAAAGTTGAGACAGCTGTAGCCGAGAAAGATGCCGCTGCTGCTGCAGAAGCATTAAAGGCTGCTATCGTTGAAATCAATAAAGCAGGAAGCAAGGGCGTATATCACAAAAATACATGCTCCAGAAAAATCTCCCGCTTAACAAAAGCTGTCAACGGAATTGCTTAATATAATAAAGAATGAAAAAAGACAACCATACCGTCATGTGGTTGTCTTTTTATTACTCTTAATCTGGGACGGGGTAAATTTAAATTTACTCCGTCCCAGATTGAAAATACCCTGTCCCCAATTACAATTTGGAATAACCGTAACTATTGACAAGTGCCTCTACTCTCTGTCCTGCCTTACACATCGGGCAGTCTGCCGGTTCATACGCCCTGTAATCCGGGAGATCTTTACTTGTGAAGATAGTCTTGATCTCTATGCCGACGATTTTTCTCACTGCACTGAAGATCGCTGCCACACCGCAGATCGTTCCATCATAATACACTACAGAATTAATAGCTCTTCTAAGCGTCTTGCCTGTCGTGACGGAAGCTGCAAGTATCAGCACCTGCTGGTTCTTCACCATTCTCTGCTTATTATCACGGAACAGGATCTGTCCCATCCCATTATATTCCGGTGTGATCACGGAAATGTTATTTCCGAAACTTAATGACATTCTGTTATCTGACAAAAATTCTGCCATAAACGTTCCGATAACCTCTGTCTCTTCCAGACATACGATACTGTCTATCGGAGTAGACATATACTCCTGCGCCAGTTCTTTTGCCGTCTCTCTGGCATTATTATGTCTTGTCTTAACTGTGGACATATCAATGTATGTATTCAAATGCGAATTGCTCGTCGCAAAATGTCCTTGCATAACCTTGATACGTGCCTTTGGGTTTCTCGTTGAACGAAGGTCTTCTAATCTTGCATCCATACCTACCCCTCCTTATTTTATTTTTAAGCCGTGCTTAATCGTTATCTACATTTTATCATAGTTTTTCCTGAAATTGAATAGAAATTTAGTATAGTAAAGATTATTTAGAAACATACAAGAAAGCCCGCAG
>CAYOSJ010000172.1:0-2264 GCA_964406595.1 uncultured Dorea sp. | reverse complement strand
ATTTTAATTTGATGCGACTGCATCGTCACCGGCAATAAGAAAATGCCGCTCAACACACAGATCTTTCTCAGCTTTTTCCGCACGCTTCTCAGCTTCCTCTTTATCTTTAACTGCCTGCTCCTTATCATCTTTTAAAAGCTGGATATCAGCTCTTGCTTCCGCAATCTGTGCAGTCAGTCCTTCATTCTTAACAGTGAGATATTCTTTCTCCTGTTCCAGTGCCTGTACTTCCTTTTTTCGCTCTTTCTTTTTAAAATTATAAACGTCCAGGTGCTCCTCATGTGTCCCTTTCTGCTCCCATTCAATCCCATACTGTCGGGCAATCTCTGCAAGTACTTCTTTTTCATGGTTAATCCACTGGTTTAGTTCCGTATCGTGTTTGTTCCCGCCTTGAAATCCCAGACTTTTTAATGCCTGCTTCAGTGAAACTCTGATATCCATTCCTTTTCCCTTCCAGTTGGTCACATAAGGAACAAAATCAATATGCAGATGCGGAGTAGCTTCGTCCTGATGCAGATAGCAGCTAAATACCCGAAGTGTCGGATTCCTTTTCTGGAAGTCTTTCATATATTCGTCCAAAACTTTTACAGCCAGCTCTCCTTCTTCAGTTCCTACACCCATATCTTTGCTGTTTCCTATCTGAAAAATCACTTCATGAAACAGCTTTTCCTGTTTTCCCTGACGTATTTTTTCGTAATAATCTGTAATCTTCCGATCATTTCTTTTCCCCTTATTGTATCGCTCCACTGCCTGGTCAAATAATTCATGATAGACTGTTTTCAGATTTTCATCACAATACTTAATGTTCAGATGAACTCTTTCCCGGTCAACATTTTCTGCAACAAAGGCACGTCTGTTATGTGCCAGTGAGCCAGCTCCGATCATTCCGCTTATCGTTCTTTTCATTTCCATTTTCTCTCACCTCCCATTCTTAAATTAGTGCCCGACAGGGCACATAAATTTGTATCTCTGCCAATTATGGCACAAAATATATTTATCACCGGATACGGCGGTTTTGTTACTTTTGTCAAAAGTAACGCAAAAGCACTTTCGACAGCCGTACCGTCCATCAAAAGTACCCTTGCGCCCTGCGGGGCTATTTACTCCGGTATCCTTGCCTGCACATATTCCAGATTTCCACAATACGGTGTCCCCACCAGATACCATTCCCTTGCCAGGTTCATCTCCATTCTGGTCTGTACCCACTTGTCATCCACTAATACTTCCAGACCTTCTCCACAGTGAAATCCTGTATCAATCCATAAGTCCGATGACAATAATCCATATCTTTCATTGCTGCTGTTATATCCTAATCTTCCCTGTTTCATCAGTTTCTTCTCCTCTCCTGTCTGTAAACGGAATTTGTAAACACAGCTTAAAAGATTTTAAAAGTTAACTTTCCCATTCTTTTTACAAAGTCTCGTTTACATTGTTTACAGTTGTGTTTACTCAAATGGTATCTCCAGTTGTTCCGGTACTTTCATAAATCCATCCTTGTCTTTTTTCTCAGTACCTTCTATTCGTTTCCATGACCGCTGGATACCATATTCCTTTCCGAAACGGTGAGTTCCGTGTGCTTTCCATCCTTCAATTGCATTGTTCATAATGTTTGCGATTTCTTTGCTTTCCCACTGTTTCATCTCACCTGTCCGGTGCAGTGCGTCATCAAACAAAAGTTTTGTACATACATAATCGTCATCGTAATCATCAAGAAATGCCTGGATAATTCCTGCATTTGTATCTTCTGGCATGAATTCTTTCTGCAACTTCTTCGCTTCTTCCTCGATTTCTTTTGTAAAACTGAGGTATACATCTCCCTGTTGATAAAGCACCATAGCCTCTGCCCATGCCTGTACAATATAAGTTCTGCTCTCTTCTTCATCGTCCATAATATGAACTTCTGCTTTTGTTACATCCGTCATAACCGGGGCAAATCTTCGGTTTCCGGTTCTGTCTAATGGAAGAAAATTCAAATCATTCGATGTTCCGCAGAATACACACTGTCGTGGTCTGTCCTCCGGGTGAACCTCATAAGGAACTTTGTAAGTTTCTTTCTGTCTGCTGAGAAATGATTTAATCTGTTCAATATTCTTTGCAGTCACAGTTGCTTTCATTTCTCCCATCTCTATGATCCAGTGGTTCTGTAATTTCCGGTAAATATTTTCATCATCCAGGTGATCCAGATTGTCACTGAACCAATCATCCTTTATCGCCAGATATTTGAAAAAAGTAGATTTTCCGGCTCCCTGACTTCCTACCAGGCA
>CAYOSJ010000171.1:0-2276 GCA_964406595.1 uncultured Dorea sp. | reverse complement strand
CCTTATTCCCTTTATCCTTCTTGCCTTTCTTCTTCGACCCGGAAGCGTCTTTTCCACCGCCTTCTGGATCCAGGATCTTAAGCCTTTCTTTCTCGCCCAGATAAGTCACCAGTTTTTCTTTCAAAAATTTCGGATTGTCTCCCGATTGAATGGCTAAGATTCCTTCTATCATGATCTGTTTGTACAAAAGTTCTTCTTCATTTCTTACACGAAGTTTTTTCGCTATAGGCATAAAAATCAGGTTGGCAAGCAGACAGCCATAGAAAGTGGTAACCAGCGCAACGGACATGTCCTTTCCGATACTGTCTGAACCTCCTGCATCCAAAGACATATTCTTCAGCATATTGATCAGACCTACTAATGTACCGATCATACCGAACGCCGGAGCAAATGCCGCCGCTTTCTCATAGATACCTAACATCTCCTCATGTCTCTGAGCCATCACGTCAAGTTCATTTTCCAACATGCCTCGCACTTCTTCCGGTTCTGTTGCATCCACGATCAACATGATTCCCTGCCGGAAAAACATATCCTCCTGCTCATTCGCTTTTTCTTCCAATGCCAGAAGACCATTCTTTCTTGCAAGCTGCGCCATATCCACAAGCGTGTCGATCAACTCCCCTACCGGGTACCTGTTCCCCTGAAAAAGAATCTTCATCTGTTTGACAGTATCTTTTAACAAACCAAAGGGATAACTTGCAACTACCGCCGCGATACTTCCGCCTAATACAATCGCAAGACTCTTTATATCCCAGAAATTTCCGAGCTGGCTTGGCCCGATTCCTACAATAACAATCAGTACCGCACCGACAACCAGTCCTATAATAGTTGATAAATCCATGTGTAAGCCTCCATCGTACTTTTTCTATTTCTCTTTATCTATCATTAATATACTTATGCACTTTCGCATTGTATTCAATTGTTTTCTCTATGATCTCTTCTGCACTTTCTTTTACGATACAGAACTTCCCGTTCATCATGACGATCTTCGATTCTGGTATCAATTCAATAGTTTCAATCTGAAAACTATTCACTACGATCTTTTCATTGTTTAATTTCGTAAGTACAATCATCTGTCATACTCCTCTTTCTTTTTCGTGTGCCCGGCGGGCGTCCTTTTTTGACTGCCCGCCGTTTTGACACTTAGATCTTATGATTCCTAACGTTTCATATTTACTAATTCTTCCAGCATCTGGTCTGTAACTGTAATGATCTTTGAGTTTGCCTGATAGCCTCTCTGGGTTTTGATCATCTCTGAAAATTCATTTGCAAGGTCTACATTTGCCATTTCCAGATAATTTCCTTTGATCTTTCCTGCCGGTCCGCCATTTGGCTTGATTGCCTCTACATTTCCTGCATTCGGTCCAACAGAGTAGTAGTAACCATCTGTCTTCTCAAGACCGTTCGGGTTCTCTACTGTGATCAGTGCAAGCTGGCCGATCGGGATCGCACGGTTTAAGTTATCTACACCCATGATGGTTCCATCTTCGTTGATCTTATAATTCTGGATCTCGTAACGCTGTCCGGTATTCGAGTCTGTCGGGATACGGATTGCAGATAATTCATCGGAGTACACTGCCGGAATTCCCGGAACACGGTCGCTGCCGGTTGTTGTTTGTTTTAAACCAGTAGCAACATCATCAGCAGTCAAAGGAAAATAACCAGTCAAGACCTTTCTGATAGGTTTTGTTGTTGGTGTTCCAGTTCCAGTTCCGTCATCTGCAGCGCTGACGATCTTCGTATCATCTCCCGCCTTCTTTGTCGTGATCGTCAGATTGACTGTAGGCGGATTCGCGCTTTCATTTGCAGCGCTGACGATCTTCGTATCATCTCCCGCCTTCTTTGTCGTGATCGTCAGATTGACTGTAGGCGGATTCGCGCTTTCATTATAATCGTTCAGCGCGATATTAAAATCACAGAGTTTTCCTTTCGGATTAGAATTGGTCTTTGTCACTGCCGCGATCCAGTCCTGAATCTTATCTGTAAACTTGGTACTTGACGTCTTAATTGGAATATTTCCAATTGTAATCTCTCCTGTACCTAACGTTACGCCCTCACCCGTTAACGTATACTCACTCTTTACCGCCGGCTCTTCCGGGATTCCCGTGCCGTCTTCCACCGCGTATCCATATACATAATTTCTCTGGTCGTCTACCAGATATCCATTGCTGTCCACACGGAAGATACCGATCCTTGACAGATTAAGCCCGGACGATGTAACATCTTCAAAACTTCCGTTTACCATGTTTCCTACAAGGAAAAATCCTGTACCATCG
>CAYOSJ010000170.1:0-2285 GCA_964406595.1 uncultured Dorea sp. | reverse complement strand
CTATTTCTTATCAGAAAGATCTACTTTCCAAAGACACACGATTTTTTACAGCCTCGAAAAATATGAGGTTTGATTTTGAATTTTTCTTTAGGTGTTTTCCTAAGATTATGATGAAAATTCCTTATACACTTTATTTGGGGATTGTTGCTTTTTTTATTGCTTTTGTAATAGGATTAATATTAGAAATCTGTTATACATCCAAGTATAAAATATGTAGAAAAATTGCAGGAATTTATATATCGTATTTTAGATCGACACCTTATATAACACAATTGTTTATTTTTTATTTTGGTTTGCCACAAATATTTAGTTCTATGAAAGCTATGCCTGCGAGTTTTTCATTGGTTATTACAATTGCAATGAATTCTTCTGCTTTTATTGCTGAAACAATTCGTGGAGGTTTGTTGGCGGTGGATAAAGGACAAAAAGAAGCTGCTTTATCGGTGGGAATGAGTTCAGTAGCAATGTATAAAGAAATAATTTTGCCACAGGCATTTATTGCTGCATTCCCGTCGTTGGGAAATTCGTTTATTTCTATGATAAAAAACACGGCTATAGGATTTACCATAGGAGTAATAGAAATGCTTTCGCAGGCAAAAATTTTAGGAGGATCCTCTCTCAGATTTATGGAAGCATATATTGCAGTTGGTATTATATATTGGATTGGGCTTTTGATAATAGATAAATGTTTGAAATGTTTAGAAGTAAGAATTTGTCGTCATTTATAAGGAGGTCAATTATGAATAAGAATGCAGATCAATTAACAAAAATGCTTGGGTTGAAAAGAGAAATAATTGGTGTTCGGTTTTTGTATACTTTTCAAGAATATAACAAATTAGAAGTGGAAGAATATGGAAAAAGAACAAGCTATTGCATGATGGTAAAAAATGCAATGGGTGGAAAGCATTTTAAATCAAATGCTGAAAATTTTGGGTGCAGATGTGCGTCGGAAGCACTTGGAGTAACTGAAGAAATGCCGTGTGTTGAGTCGGGAGAACGATATTATAGTATTAAACTCTATGAGAGTAGAGCAGTGGCGAAAGCAGTGACAAAAGATATTTCTAGAATTAAGCAGTCTATTTATGGAATTGAGATAGGATCATTACATGAAGTTTTAGATGCAGATGTTGTTCTTTTTATGGTAAATGCATATCAGCTTATGAGGGTTGTAGAAGCCTACTCATATAAATTTGGAATACCGAAGAATATACATATGGCTGGAAATCAAGGAGTATGTGCAGACTTGACAGCAGCTCCGTTTGAAGAAAATGATTTGAACTTCTCTGTACTTTGTGCGGGAACAAGAAAAATCTGTCAATGGGAAGATGATGAAATGGGAGTTGGACTTCCAATTCAGCAATTGAAGCCACTTGTTGATGGAATGATTCAAACATTAAATTATATTGAATATCCAGAAAGAAAAGAAAAAATTTTAGAAAGATTAGATGATTCGGAAGAGTTGGGAATTACAATAGATAAGACATTGCACTATGGGAAACTGGGTAAAGAATATGTAAATCCTAATTTATACAAAAAATTAGTGGCGGAGAATTCAAATGATTAATATAGAAAATTTGCACAAAAGCTTTGGAGATTTACATGTATTACGTGGGATAGATTTCAAGGCGGAAAAGGGAGAAGTTATTGTTATCATAGGTCCATCGGGTATGGGGAAATCTACTTTTTTGCGTTGCATAAACTGTATTGAACAACCGGATAAAGGCATTATTGGAATTGATGATGTGTCTTTGGATATAGAAAAGTGTAAGGAGAAGGACATAAAGTCATTGAGAAAAAAGACTTCTATGGTATTTCAGAATTACAATTTGTTTAAGAACAAAACTGTGCTTGAAAATGTAATGATTCCAATGGTATCTGTTCAAAAAATGGATAAAAATACTGCGAAGGAAAAGGCAATGGAATATATTATGCAAGTTGATTTGTCCGATAAAGTAAATGAATATCCTTCTAGATTATCAGGTGGACAGCAACAAAGGGTTGGGATTGCAAGAGCAATGGCGGTAAATCCCAATGTTATATTGTTTGATGAGCCAACTTCCTCCTTAGATCCAGAATTGGTAACAGGGATTTTGGACATAATTAGAAAACTTGCGAAAGAACATAATCGTACATTGATTATTGTAACGCATGAAATGCGATTTGCATTAGATGTTGCAGATAGAGTGATTTTTATGGATCAAGGGAAAATAATTGAAGAAGGAAGTCCAAAAGAATTGTTTTCTAATCCTAAAAACATTAGAACAAAACAGTTTCTTAAGCAAATT
>CAYOSJ010000169.1:0-2298 GCA_964406595.1 uncultured Dorea sp. | reverse complement strand
TTTGTACCCTTTTTTACATACAGTTACAAAGGAGATGATATCATGTCAGAAAAGATTAAACGGTGTGCGATCTACATACGTGTAAGTACCGCTGAGCAGATGATGCATGGAAAATCCCTGCAGGCCCAGCAGGAATATCTAGAACACTACGCAAAAGAGCACAATATGACCATTGTCGGAGTCTACGCTGATGAGGGCAAAACTGCCCGTAAAGAACTGAAAAAACGCAAGGCTATACATTCCTTGCTACAGGACGTAAAAGCCGGGAAAATTGATATTATACTCTTCTGGCGCTTAGACCGGTGGTTCCGTAATATGTCTGACTTCTATAAAGTGCAGGATATCTTAGACGAATATAATGTGCATTGGGTTTCTGCGTCCGAGCCAGGGATCAATATGGAAACCAGGGACGGCCGTCTGCAACTTAATGTGGTCCTTTCCATCGGTCAGAATGAAGTAGACACCACCAGCGAGCGAATCCAATTTGTAAATGAGGCGTCCATCCGTCAGGGGAAATTGATCTTCGGTGATGCAAATATGGGATTCGGTTATAAGTCAGGTATAGTAGATGGTGTAAAACGTATGATCAAGGATCCTGAAACTGAGGCTGCCACAGAAGCATTTTTTGCATACCTTCTGAAGCATCAAAACAAGTCTGCCACTGTAAAATATATGCAGGATCATTACTATCCATCTTTTTCTTACGGCATGCTGCGTACAATGACCACCAGCGAGTTTTACAAAGGCACTTATCGCGGATTTCCGTACTGCCCCGCATATATTACAGAAGAGCAATACCGCCAGATACAGAACCTTTCCGACAGGAACGTAAAGCAGACGCCATCAGGAAGGATTTATCTGTTCACTTCTCTCATGCACTGCCCTGTATGCGGCCAAACACTTGTCGGGACCGGCTGCTCTTCTGTCATCAACCGGAAGACCGGAGAAAAACGTACTTACTGCTACTACCGCTGCAATCGTGCGCTCATAGACCACCTGTGCAGTAATAGGCACCGGGTGAGCCAAAATCTGATCGAAGAATATTTGCTTAACAACTTAGAAACAGAGTATAAAAAATACAAAATACATCTCAAGAAGATCGAGGAGCAAAGGGAAAAGATACGAGAAACCCGAACACCTGAAAAACTCTCAAAAGAACTGGACCGCCTGAATCTTCTCTTTCAAAAAGAACGGATAACTTGGGAATATTACAATGCAGAATATGACCGCATTGAGAAAGAACTAAAGGAACTTAACAATGTTCAGCCGGAACCCAAACGGGATTTTTCTGATCTGGAAGATCTCCTGCGAACCGATTTTAAATCCATCTACGAGAAACTCACTCCAGAAAACCGCCGTTCTTTCTGGCGGTCTACCATCAAAGAAATACATCTGAACGATGATTATACTGTAAAAAATGTCGACTTTTTTTAATCTTGTCTTGTACTAATTAGTCAACTCCGTTTGGGGCAGATAAGACAATGACTGCCGTTCTCTCGGGCAGCGCTGACATCGGTTTCATGGGTTCTGAGGCTTCCATCTATACTTATAACGAAGGAGCAAATGATTATGTGGTGAATTTTGCTCAACTGACCCAGCGCGCCGGAAATTTCTTAGTTGCCCGTGAAGAAATGCCGGACTTCAAATGGGAGGATCTAAAAGGCGCAGATGTTCTTGGTGGACGTAAGGGTGGCATACATACATCAATGTAAATTTAGAGAGTATTGTGATTTTATGTAATTGGGTGGATGAAATGAATAGTGCGAAAGAATTTCAGAAATTGAAATAAAAAAATATCATGAAATCAAAAGAGGAGCCAGATTTCTCCGGCTCCTCCAAGTATGTGTCCGCAAACACATACCCCAATTGCTATTAATAATATACTATAATAACGAAAAATATGCAATAGATTAGATTGAATTTTTTAATATTGTCATCCGCAAAAACAAGTCTGGATGAACGGTGATTGCGGCTACGGCAGAACTAACCTGCCCCTCATATTCTTTAGTTATTTTTTCAAATTCTCTTATAAATGCTTTGATTTCAGTTTTGGACACTTTCAACAACTTTAAGAAATAACATATAAGAATGATATAATCCCCTATAGTCTTAAAATTTATGTATGGTAATCCCATTTCTAACATTAGACATTGCTTCATAGGTTTCGATGGATCCATTTTTCTAAAACGTGTATCATAAACAACATCATTATGTGCGATGGCATTTCTTAAATCTTTTAATGCATATACATATTTATAGACTAACGTACAATTGGTATCGCTGGACAAATTCAAACCA
>CAYOSJ010000168.1:0-2302 GCA_964406595.1 uncultured Dorea sp. | reverse complement strand
CATCACCGGCGTCGAGCCTTTTATCCGTGAGGATTTAAAGGATATCGTAGCGATTCAGATGTGTGGCGGTGTCAGTAACGTAAAACGAAATGTTTATGTGTCGGAAATTACGAAAGCGTTTTCTGCGATGTTAAACAGTGCAGGCTATATGCTCCCGTTCCCTGCAATTGTTGATGATGAACAAGTGAAAAACGTAATCACGAATGAACATACGATGGAAGAAGTTTTGAAATATGCTGAAAAAGTGAATATTGCTATTGTTACTATGGGTGAATTTAATAATCGGTGTGCATTATCACGAGTTGGTTACCTGAAGCGAGAAGAGATTGAACGTTTAATAGAAAAAGGTGCCGTGGGTGATATATGCACACATATCATCAACAGGGATGGGCAGATCTGTGACAGGCAGTTGGATGCACGGACAATAGCCGTTCCTTATGAACAAATTAAACAGATCAGAACAAGAATCGGGGTGGCAGTCGGAGAAAGTAAGATCGAAAGCATTCTTGGTGCACTTAAGGGAAATGCGGTTAATGTATTTGTTACGAATGAAGATACGGTAGAATCTATGAAAGCGATAGAACCGGAAATTTTTGATTGATATTATAGAATAGAAAATAGAACAAAATCAGTGGAGAAAAAGGTGTTGATTCATAAAAATGAATCAATGCCTTTTTATAATTGTAAAAAAATGGAGCGAATTATCATTCAATTTAAGTTGAAAGGCAAAGAAAATAGTGATATTATTACCATAAGTGCATTGTAAATGAACTTATGTTCGTAAACTAGGATAAAACGTATGAAAAAGGACAGATACAATATGAACAGAAAAAAGAAAGTGAATGTATTTTGGTTGAAACTGTTTATAATTTTTATGGTGGCATTGATGATACCGTATTTATTCGTATCGTATATTTTATATCAGGATTCTCAGGAAAAGTCAAAACAGTATACGGCAGAGGAGATTCAAAACAGCCTGCTGCAGAATGTAGCAACTGTAGAGGCTAAACTGGATGCGGTTTCTGACGCAGGAATGTCCCTGAAATTTGCGTTGGGACAAAACGATGCTGTAATGATACCAGATATGGACAAAACAGATGTTGATATTTATTGTCAAGTACAGAAAACCTTTTCTACATATACATCTTTGATTGATGAAACATATAATGTAGGTGGATTTTCTTACTTTTATCTATATTATCCATATCGTACTTTAATGCTGGTGTCAGATGCTACTTTTTTCCCAAATGTTATGTTAAATACTATGGATTGTTATCAAGTTAAGCCGGGGAAATGGGGAACAGAAACTCCTTATGAAAACATTATCTGTAACCCCACGTTAGGAACATATTTTTGTGATCGTAATTTTGTGCAGAATTATCAATTTAAAGATAACGCAGATAATGAGATGTACCTGACTGCCTGTGTGGATGGAAGATATATTAATCGTTTATTATCTGCTGATTTCCAGATCCAGCCAACCTGGACAGCGATTTTAGATTCTTATGGGAATTTGGTGGGTACAAAAGAAAAAAGTGCGTTTAGTCAGGTCGATGAGCCATATCTGGATATCATTAACCGTATTGCTTCTTTAAATGAAGAGGGAACTACAGACATAACAATAGAAAACAAAGATTATGTATTGAACTGGACATATTCTCCGGATTATGAATGGTATTATGTATGCGCAACTGATACGGAGACGATCCTGGAAGAGACAGGATTTTTGGGACGTGTTAATATTGTTGTGTTTATATTTTTAGTTTTAATTGCTATGGTGCTTTCCTGGAGTGTGGATGTCAGTATGAGGCGACGTGCTTCCGGAATGCTTGAATTAATCAGGGATATTGAGCAGCAGATTACATTAAATAAAGTACCAGATGTTTTGAAATCAACTGAGGAAAAAAGAAATTTTGATGAATATGACAGAATCTATGATGAATTTTATGAAATGGCTTCGAGAGTATGTAATGTGGCAAAGGAGGCATTGCAGCAAAAAGATAAGCAGACGATGACAACGATCGAGATGCTGCAGACAGAATTAGATCCTCACATGTTATATAATTCTCTGGAATCTGCTTATAGTATTGCAAAAATCAATAAACAGGAAGAAATAGCAGATTTGATTATGGCATTATCTAAATTCTTTAGAATTGCACTATCGGGAGGAAAGAAATTCGTAACATTCCAGGAGGCTTTTGAACTATCAAAACAATATATTATAGTTCAGAATGTGCGGGTAAATAACAAAATTACATTTAATTATTTTATTGAAAAGTCGGTGCAGGAATTGACTGTTCCC
>CAYOSJ010000167.1:0-2329 GCA_964406595.1 uncultured Dorea sp. | reverse complement strand
TGGGTTCGATTCCCACATGCCCTCGCCAGAGTATACCTTTCAAATGTTAAAAAAGTGACGATATGACATTTGAAGATCTATAGATATTTTTTATAAAAGAATAAGTAAATGGGCATGGTGATGGCTCGTTTTATTTATTAAATCAAGAATCTAGTAAAGGAGAAAGATGTCATGGGAAATGTACAGATTTTATTACGTCAGCATGTAGGCGCACCATGTGCACCGGTCGTTAAAGTAGGCGACGAAGTTAAAAAAGGTACGCTGATCGCAGAACCTACAGGACTTGGCGCAAATATCTTTGCCAGTGTGTACGGAAAAGTGGCAGAGATTACAGAAGATCGTATCATCATTGAGCCGGCAGCAGAGCAGCCGGATGAGTTTGTTCCGATTGATGTTCCGGAAGGAGCAAGCAAGCTCGATATGGTGAAAGCGGCAGGTATTGTCGGAATGGGAGGAGCAGGATTCCCTACAGGAGTAAAACTTGGTATCGACCTTTCCGCAACAGAGATGGGCGAACTGGATGCAGAGATCAACCCGGAACTTCCGGCAGGTTTCAAATTAGATCACAGTTATATACTTATCAATGCGGCAGAGTGTGAGCCGGGACTGGAACATAATATCAGACAGATCGAAGAGCAGTGTGATAAAGTGATCACAGGTATCAAATACAGTATGGAGATCACAAAGGCTGACAAAGCGATCATCGCGATCAAGAAGAAAAACCAGAAGGCGATCAAGACATTGCAGGCAGCCATTGCGAATGAGGCTGATATTACCATGCACCTGCTTCCGGATATCTACCCGATGGGCGAAGAGCGTGCAGTAGTCAGAGAGTGCCTGGGTGTAAACCTTACAACCGTGCAGCTTCCATCAGCAGCAAGAAGCGTGGTATTGAATCTTGAGACGATCGCCAAGATCGCAGAAGCAGTTGATGAGAAGAAACCATGTATTACGAAGAACTTAACTGTTCGCGGTAAATTAAACGGCGGCAATGCTGCACATGTATTCATGGACGTGCCGGTAGGCATAAGCGTTGGCGAATTGATTGAAAGAGCCGGCGGAATTGACGGAGAATACGGTGAGATCATCATGGGAGGAGCTTTCACAGGAAAGTCTACAGAACTTGATGCACCGATAACAAAGACAACCGGCGGAATCATTGTTACCGTAGAGTTCCCAGATCTTCACGGTGCTAAGATGGGCCTGCTTGTATGTGCCTGCGGCGGAAGTGAGGAGCGTATGCGTGAACTCGCAGCAAAGATGAATGCAGAGGTTGTATCTGTAGCAAGATGTAAACAGGCGATCGAGAATAAACCGGGCGCACCGCTTAAGTGCTTAAGACCTGGTAACTGTCCTGGACAGGTTAAGAACAATATGCAGTTTAAGAAAGATGGATGTGAGTACATCATCATCGGTAACTGCTCAGACTGTTCTAATACTGTTATGGCTTCAGGACCGAAGATGGGACTTAAGGTATTCCACCAGACAGACCACGCGATGAGAAGTGTAGGCCATGCTCTGTACAGAACTTTAAGAGTTTCCAAACAGGTAAGTCAGGAGATCGACTTCTAAATTAAATATAAGTATTCAATATCATTGGTATTACTGTCTGCATAAAGGCAAGGCGAAAGACCCCCGATTCTTCCGCCATAAGAGGAGACTTGGCCTTATGCGGCTGTATATATAATAAGCAAACCAAACAAGGAGGGAAATCAATATGTCAATCACAGCTGAAACAGCTAAAGAACATGCTCATGATCCTGCAGTATTATGTTGTAGAGCCGAAGCTGGTATTACAATCGAGCCTGCAAATCTGGAAGATCCAGCAATCTTTGATGATTTGGTAGATTCAGGATTATTAAGTCTTGATGGATGTCTTACCATCGAGGAGGTTTTGGGAGCAACACTCACAAAAACATGTGATTCTCTTGCACCATTAACAGCAGACGTATTAGACGGAGTAAAAGCAGTCAGCGCTCCGGCAGCACCAGCAGCAGAGGTAGCAGAAGAGGCACCTGCAGTTGCAGCACCAGTTGCAGCACCAGCAGCAGGTGGAACATTAAAGATCCACATCGGAGAAGGAAAAGATATCGATCTTGAGATTCCGGTTGGAGCACTTGGCGGCGGCGCAGCAGTTGCAGCAGTTCCGGCAGGAGCAGAAGCAGTTGTAGCAGGAGCAGCACCGGCAGCAGTTGGAGAAGAAAAAGTTGTAGGAACTCTTACAAGAAAACACTTCAACATCACAGAAGTTAAGAGAGGACCGGAGACGAAGATCGAAGGAACAACTCTTTATATCCGTGAAGGTATTGAGGCAGATGTTATTGCTAAT
>CAYOSJ010000166.1:0-2347 GCA_964406595.1 uncultured Dorea sp. | reverse complement strand
AATATCATTGAGAAAAAAACGATGGAAAAGTTGCCAACGATTACTTGACACAAACTCAAGGAAAAAGGGGATTGACAATAGTTATAACCTTTAGTATAATTACTTTTGCTGGAGAAATACTCAAGAGGCTGAAGAGGCGCCCCTGCTAAGGGTGTAGGTCGGGTGACCGGCGCGAGGGTTCAAATCCCTCTTTCTCCGTTCTTAAAGGCATACCTTTTGGTATGCTTTTTCTTTACCATAAACAGTTATTCAAGACAAATGCTATAGAAAAGAGGTACGTTATGAACAAATTTAAGAAAATCGTTGCAGTAGAACCTGTTAATTTAACAGAAAATGCGCGTGGGAAACTTGAAGAATACGCGGAAGAAATTGTATTTTATCAAGATCTTCCTGATGATAACCAGGAGATCATCAGACAGATCGGGGACGCGGATGCAGTGCTGGTAAGTTATATCACACGTATTGAAAGAGAAGTTTTAGAGCAGACGCCCAATGTAAAATATATTGGAATGTGCTGTAGTCTTTATTCCGAGGAGAGCGCCAATGTAGATATTGCTTATGCAAGAACAAAAGGGATCACAGTGACAGGTGTGCGCGATTATGGTGATAAAGGTGTAGTTGAATATGTCATTTACCAATTGGTGCGCATACTGCACGGTTATGATCATCCGCTTTGGAGAGAGAGATCTCTGGAACTTACAGATATGAAGGTAGGCATGGTGGGCCTTGGCACTTCCGGCGGTATGATCGCGGACGCGTTGGCATTTCTTGGTGCGGACATTTCTTATTATGCCCGTAGTCCAAAGCCGGAGAGAGAGGCGCAGGGATTTCATTATAAAGAACTGCCTGATCTGTTGAAGGAAAGCAAGATTGTGATTACATGTCTGAATAAGAATGTCATTCTTCTTCATGAAGAGGAATTTGCACAATTGGGAAATGGGAAGATCATGATAAATACTTCTATCGGACCAGCTGCAGATATGGACGCATTAAGAAAATGGATAGATCATTCTGATAATATTTTCTGCTGTGATACGGAAGGTGCGCTTGGAGAGATCGCAGAAGAGGTGAAGGAAAAAGATAATGTCATCTGTATGAACAGCTCTTCGGGTATGACGGCGCAGGCGTATGAATTGTTAGGAGAGAAAGCATTAAATAATATGAAAGAATTTCTTTCCACGCAAAAATAGGACTATTTATATTATATAAGAAAGAATTGTGACACACGATGAAGAAATCTATTTACATAAAAGGACTCTTGCTGGGACTTACAGCAGGGATCCTCTGGGGATTAACAGGACCTATCGGACAATATTTATTTGACAATAAGGGAGTTGTGCCAGACTGGCTGGTCTCCTACCGTTTGCTATTGTCAGGAGGTCTGATCCTGACAGGTCTGTATATAAAAGAAAGAAATAAAATATTTGATATCTGGAAATGCAGGCGCGATGCACTGCAGATTATCTTCTATAGTATTCTGGGAATGATGCCGGTACAATATAGTTTCTTTGTGGCAGTAGAGGCTTCTAATGGTGGAACGGCGACTGTACTGCAATACACAAACCCGGTGATGATCATTTTTTATATGGCGTTATTTAAAAAAGTACGGCCGACAAAAAGAGAAGTATTCTCTGTTCTGCTTGCGCTGGTGGGAATCTTTTTCCTTGCTACCAATGGAAATATCCACACACTTGTCATCACGCCAAAAGGATTATCCATGGGACTTTTATGTGCGTTCTTTACCTGCCTGTATTCCATGATGCCTTCCAGACTTTTAGAAAAATACGACTCAACACTTGTATGCGGCTGGGCGATGTTCCTGGGAGGGATCACACTTACGGTCTGGAAGCGGCCATGGATAAATGAAGTGAAAGCAGATGGTGAAGTGTGGATGCTGATTTTTATATTAGTAGTTGCGGGAACGGTCATTCCATTTATCGCATCACTTACCTCCCTGCCGATAATCGGAGCGATGTATGCAAATGTTCTGGCAAGTATCGAGCCTGTCATCGCATCAGTTCTTACATTTATGTTCCTTGGAACACAGTTTGGAAAAATGGAACTGGTGGGCTTCGGGTTAATTATCACTACGATCTTGATATTGTCGCTCCAAAAAAAGGAAAATTAATTTTATCAGAAAATGGAATATTTTGTGGTTAATGGAATATTCAAAGTCAATGTATAGTGTCCTTAAAAATAAAGAGAAAAAAAGTAAAAAAAATGTGAAAAAAGGTCTTGACTAAAGCGCTGACAAATGATATTATAATCAAGCTGACCGCGAGAGCGGGCCGGCGAAGCACCTTGATAACTAAACAATAGACAACAACCCTGAAGATTCTTTAAAGAG
>CAYOSJ010000165.1:0-2381 GCA_964406595.1 uncultured Dorea sp. | reverse complement strand
CAAAGTGTACTTTGCAAGAGTCCGAAGGAGCATGTAGAAAATGGGACAGAATCAGAGCCTTACATGGAGACCTGAACAGATCAGGTTCACAAGAACATGTATTAAAATTATGGATTCCGTTCAAGGTGGCTGTCAGATTCCATATAAAGAACTTGTCAGGGCGGGGGTGGAAGTCCTCGATAAGAAATCCGGTATCTGGTATGAGCCGGAGATCACGGAGATCACCAAAGGGACAGTCGGAGATCTGATCTTCCTTGACGTCAGGCACAGGCGGTTCCATATCAGGACAGAGTTAACGGGAAGGACAGCAGGAGATATGCTGTCAGAATTAGCTGTGCGCGCGCCGTATATCCTCATCGGAGCACAGTCCTGGTTTGATGAAGAAGACGAAGAAGCGTTTTCTGAGATCAGGACCATGACAGAACTGATGCAAAGATGCTGATAAAAGGGCATGAGAAGCAGGAGGGAGTGTGCACACTTAGATGGAAGATGAGAATATCATACGTTTTGAATTATTGGGATCTTTTTCGTATGGGAATACGGGCACAAGTCTGAAGGCAGGGAAGAAAGCGCTGTCTTTTTTGCAGTATCTGATCGTAAATCACGACAGGAATATCTCAAGCGACGAGCTGATCGACCGGTTCTGGATGGAGAATAACAGCAGCTCACCGGCGAATGCGCTCCGGTATATGCTCTTTAAGGTGAGAAAACTTCTGGAAGATATGTTTCCCGGGAAAAGAGACCTGCTGCAGACCTTTTCCGGTTATTATGCATGGAGCCCCGAGATAAGTATCAAACTGGACACCGAGCAGTTCGAAACTGCCTGTCTGAAAGCAAAGAGGGCACAGGGAAACGGGGAAGAACAGCTACATCTGTTTCTTGAGGCGATCGCACTGTACAAGGGAGATTTCCTTGCGTCGAATGACAGTGAATGGGCGCTGGTGCTCAGGCAGTATTACAAGACACTGTATCTGGACATCTGCAAGGCGGCGCTTCCGATCCTGTATGAAAAGAAGCAGTGGATGGAGATCTTAAGTATCTGCGGACAGGCGTACCAGATTGATTTTGCAGTGGAAGATTTTACAGCGTATCAGATGCGGGCGCTGATCGCCCTTAGCCAGCCGGAAAGGGCGATTGAAAAGTATGAGGCATTTCGGGAGAAGATGCTCCAGGAATTTGAGGTCATACCTTCCCATCAGATAGAGCAGCTCTACACATTGGCGGAGAGCCTGTATAAGAGAGATATCAATGTCCCTGACATTTTCAAATTAGTGTGTGAAGATGAAGAAGAAGAGCAAAAAGCATTTTTCTGCACCTTCGAAGTGTTCCGGAAGATCGTTGTTCTGGAAAAGAGACATCTGGCGCGGTCCGGGGAAATGTCCTCCCTGGTCATCGTAAGCCTGGGCGAGAAGGCAACTCCGGCAACAGACGCCCGGCGGCTGGAGCGGATCCTGCTGGACGGACTGCGGGCGGGCGATCCGGTGGCAAGGCTGGAGGCAGATTCCTATATCCTGCTGTTGACAGGCGCCAGTCTGGAGAACGCACGCATGGTCATGGGACGCATTGATTATAGTTTTCACAGTAAATACCGTTATTCGAAAGCGAAACTTTGTTATCAGATAGAAACTTTACATTCCTGAAAATAAAAATTAGTGATGATGTTTTGTGAAAAAATAACAGACTGCTAACAGTGGTCTGTTATTTTTATGGTGTAAGAAAGAAAAAAGGTGGTGATGGTTATAGCGCTTCAAGGAAAGATGCTTCCCTGCCATAGCCGGGAAGCGGTAGTCACAGTAAGAACATACGAGGATGGCATCATGGCTGGCTGCCTGCAGCATCCGCGTCTGAAACGGAAAGAAGAATTCCACAGTATGTCGCAGATGATACTGCTCCTTAACAGCCTGCTTGATCTGGAGAATTGTCCGAATCAGCCGTTGCCATTGATCCATGTGGAGCAGGAGGAAAAGGAAAGTATCGCAGTATTTCGTATACAGATTCTTTTCCGGGAGCATTACACATGGCAGGGACGCCTGATCTGGCAGGATGAGAATATGGAAATGGTGTTCAGAAGCGCCATAGAACTTATCCAGCTGCTTGATGAGATCCTTGCAGAATAATTAAGGGAGGTGAGAGATGGAACATATATAAAAGCACAGTTTACAAGGATGAAACTGGAAGAAAAAACAATATGAAAGGATGTAAAAAAATGACGACAAAAGGGAAGAGACGAACTTGGCGGAAGCTGTTATCGGCTCTGCTGGTTATGAGTATGATGTTGGGTACGATGGGAACGTCCGCCTTTGCAGCTGATCTGACTGAACCATCTTCAGTCGAGGAGGTGACGGCTCAGCCCGAAAGTAATCCTCAGTCAGAGACGACTG
>CAYOSJ010000164.1:0-2444 GCA_964406595.1 uncultured Dorea sp. | reverse complement strand
AGCGCCGCCCTGTCACGGCGGAGGTCGAGAGTTCGAGTCTCTTCTGGGTCGTTGGCATTGAACACCTGATAAAGTATTTTTAGATCTGGTGAAGCAATGTTACAATTTTTTATGGGATCATAGCTCAGCTGGGAGAGCATCTGCCTTACAAGCAGAGGGTCATAGGTTCGAGCCCTATTGGTCCCATTTTGCAGCAGGAAATTGCTGCAGCCAATGTGCCGCAGTGGCGGAACTGGCAGACGCACAGGACTTAAAATCCTGCGGGACTTATACTCCCGTACCGGTTCGATTCCGGTCTGCGGCATTGGTTAAAGTCAAGAGAAGCGCTAAATTTACAGCGTTTCTCTTATTTTTGTTTTAAAAAACTTGAACACCTTTGAACACTAAATAGTGAAGTGTGGTTGCCGTTTCGCTATGGTCATTAAATAACTTAGTGTTGTGAGATTATTCTCGTCAAAGGCGGTTGACACATTGCGGAAACGGATTTTATGACTGGAATGATAAGGAATGCCAGCATAAATACTTCATTGACAATGGATTTGTCTGCGAGTCAAGGTAAGCATGTGAATATGCGAAATATCTTACATGCCTTTTTACTTGTGCGGTTTATAAAATAAGATTATACTGTATATAATATGAAGTTGGGTAAATCGGAGTGTATCAAAGAAAGTGTTTTTTTGTGGCTTAATGTAGGAGACAAATTATGAATACTAAAGTCAAGGATTTTATACTACTTGAGACAAGAGAGGTAATACAATTTAATAATTTTGATGAGATATACTATATCTTTGAGCAAACTATAGATCATAATGTAGCTGCTTATGCGGTAGAAGGTATATCTGAGCGAATGACGACAGCTTTAAATCAAATTGCAACGGAAAAAATAGATAGAATGGATATACTATCTTGCTTTTCTGAACTTTCATCATGTTTTGAACCTTATGTAAAGAAAATATTGTATCTAGTTGATAAGAAAAAATATGATGAATTAAAAAGAAAAAAGAATACGTCATTGCCCAATTACCTTGAGGCTCTGGGTTTAAGTGCTTTTGAAGACGAAGATAAGAAAACACCGCGTAGTACCCAGTTACGTGACACATATAAGTTGAGAAACATAGCATCACATGAGTGTAGAAAATGGTCTTTTGTTACACTATATAAAAAACTTCAGGGTCTGCTTTGTTCTTACTTGATTATTATAGAAAAGCAGTTCCGAAAGTTAAAAGAAGTTCTTTTCAACAAAGAATTAAATAACAAATATTGCCCTTTTAACATAAATTCTTTCAAAAGAATGAGTCCAGAGTATATATTACGGTTTCTCGAGTGGGGAATATATACTATGAATCCGATGATAAAACGTTTAAGGAATGAATCTGGCATGCTTCGTTTTGACCAAGAGGGGTTGCTTGATTGTGGCACATATAAAGCAAAAGACTATAATGTGGAGGATTCTTTTGTTTATCAAAAAGAGGAGCATATTCATAGAAGAGAGAGGTATTCACTGAAAGTTGCCAATGGAGTACATTCCAAGTTGATTACGGAGTATTGTGAATACTTTTATGATTTAAATGGACGTGTTGTAGAGGCTGTTTATTATAGCTACACAAATAAAAATGAGTATCGCAAACAAAGGTCAATTTTTCTCACCTTTTTATCGAATGGTGGATTAGAAATAGTAGATAGAAGACATACTTTGGAAGCGGATAATGATACTGTGATGTCGTTTGATAATACAGGGAGATTGCTTTCAAAACAAAATGAAAAAGAACAAGTGGTTTATGAATATGTGAATGGGGAATTGTCGAAAATTGTTGGTTGTCGAGGAATAGTCGAAGTAAAACGAATGGATTGTGGGCAAATTTTCGTTGAAAAAGAAGTAAATAGAAATGAGGGGATTTTGACAGAAAAACGAATTTATGATGGTAAAAACCTTATACGAAGAGAACTATATAAGAAGAACGAAAAAAATGGAACAAACGAAGTATCATTCGCTTGGGATATAGAGTATCACAGTAAATAACTAGACGCATGATTGCTCATGCGTCGTGAATTGTGCTGTTAAGACTCTGTTTTGCTTTTAATAATAGCAAGGATTATGGTCTCAACTGCTTTGATAGTAGCAATGATAACTTCGTCGCTAACCTTATTCATGACATTACCTCCTTAACTGGGTAAAAACATAACGGGCTACAAATGGAAGTTATCATTGAGTTATTTACAAGGATATATTAAAAGAGGAGAAAATGCAAGCATTTTATGAAAAATAAAATTTGTAATCACAGCGTAATTGCAGTAACGAAAAAATATCTGTTTTTTTAAATGTGTTAAAAGTTGATAAAGTTGGCATTTTACTAAGCAAAAAGGGGGGAGCGCAAATTGAAATGGTAACGTTAGTGTAAAATTTTAATTGGCAAAAATAAAGGGAAGAAGTATTATGCCTCTTC
>CAYOSJ010000163.1:0-2445 GCA_964406595.1 uncultured Dorea sp. | reverse complement strand
AAATAATTTTTAAAACCTGTCCAAAAGTACTTGACTTTTGTTAGCAGGTTTTTTTGTCAATTTTTTAAAATTTATACGTGCTATTTCGTGCTATTTGTGATATAATAGTCTTGAGGTGATTTTTATGTACATTTCCATTACTGGTGTCGAAAGCAACAAAGATGTTTATATCAAACAATCCTATCGAAAAGAAAACGGCAAAACTTCATCAAAAATCTATCGAAAACTCGGGAAATATAATGATTTATTAGAACAGTTCTACGGTAATCATGATGCTCTGATGGAATGGGCTAGATCCGAAGCTCAAAAGGATACTCTGGAATACAACGATAACACCAGCAAAGTATCTGTTTCCCTCTCCAGGATGGCTTACATTCCTAAAAATCAGGAAAGATGTTTTCATATAGGCTATCTTTTCCTGCAGAAGCTTTGTACAGAATTAAAGATTGATTCTATCTGTCGAAAAATTTCCAAACGGTACAAATACACTTATGATTTCAGTGCAATCCTTACTGATCAGATTTTTTCAAGAATTCTTTCACCTTCCAGCAAGCTGAGCAGTTATTCTTATTGTCAGACGCTCCTAGAACCACCAAAGTATGATCTGCAGCACGTATACCGGGCGCTCACTGTTATGGCTGAAGAATCTGATTTTATTCAGGAAGAACTTTATTCTAATTCCAACTTCGTGCATCCCAGAAACAAAAAGATCCTCTACTATGGCTGTACAAACTACTACTTTGAAGTGGAACAGGAGGATGACCTCAGAAAATATGGAAAAAGTAAGGAGCACCGCCCGAATCCCATCGTTTCCATGGGACTTTTTATGGACGCAGAGGGCATACCTTTGGCTTTTGATATTTTTCCTGGGAATCAAAATGAGCAGACAACCTTAAAACCACTTGAATCAAAGGTAGTCCATGATTTTGGCTGTAGTGAATTCATCTTCTGTTCTGACGCAGGGCTTGGCAGTAGAGCAAACCGGAGATTTAACAGTTTCGGTGACCGCTCTTACGTCATCACTCAGTCTTTAAAGAAAATGCGGGAAGAAGACAGACAGATCGCCCTAAGACCAACCCAGTTCAGGAAACTCGGTTCAAATAAATTCATCGACATTTCCACTCTTGATGAATCCGACCCGGAGGTTTATGAAACCGTTTTTTATAAAGAAGTCCCTGTTGTTAACGGAAGCATGGACGAGACAGTTATTGTTACCTACTCCCCTAAATACAAAGCTTACCAGAAACGGATTCGTGAACAGCAGCTGGCAAGAGCCATGAAAATGATGGAACAGCCGGGAAAGAAGCGCAGGTGCAAAAATCAAAATGACCCTGCAAGATTTATAAAAACTACAAGTATCACAGGGAATGGTGAGATTGCAGAAACGGACGTTTATACTCTGGATTTAGACAAGGTCAGGGACGAAGAAACATACGATGGCTTTTATGCTGTTATCACCAACCTCGAAGGAGATGTCAGCGAGATCATAAAGATTAATAAACAGCGTTGGGCGATTGAGGAAAACTTCCGCATTATGAAGACAGAGTTTGAAGCCCGTCCCGCTTATGTCAGGCGAGAGGACAGGATCAGGGCACACTTCCTCACTTGTTACATCAGTCTGCTTGTCTACCGATTGCTAGAGAAAAAACTGGGAAACAAGTATACCTGTGAACAGATCTTAAATACGCTCCGCTCCATGCAGATGACCCTGCTTTCAAGGGAGAGTGGCTACATACCTTCCTACAAAAGAACTGACATCACAGATGAACTGCATAAGATTTTTGGCTTTCACACTGACTATGAATTTATCTCAAAATCAGCCATGCGGAGTATAATAAAAAGTACCAAAACAGAAGAAGTAAAAAAATAGCACAAATCGATTCCAAAGGTAAAATGGCTACAGCCCGCATAATTGCTGGGTTTGTAGCCACTTTTCACTTTCACAAGTGTCAAACTCGGGATTATAGCATATGTAAATTTTAATTGCAAGATACATTTCTTTTTCACAAAATAAAATTTTTATCCTTATCTGGTATTAATCAACATCTGCCGGTACTCGGCAATGCGCCCGTACATCGTACTTCTTGACATATTACAGATAGAAGCAAATTCTTGGATCGAGATTTTCCCAACTTCCCAACTACGGTATAATTCCGGAAAATTATCCGGTATCGGGAGCAGTGGTCTTCCGAATTGGACGCCACGCGCCTTGGCTGCCGCAATCCCCTCTGCCTGTCTCTGCCGGATATTATCTCTTTCATTTTCCGCAACAAAGGAAAGAATCTGCAGAACCACTTCACTGATAAAGGTTCCCAACAGATCCTTTGTCTTCGTGGTGTCCAGTAACGGCATATCCAGAATACGGATATCTACTTTTCTTTAACTTGTAAGAAACTGCAACTGCTCCATAAATTACTGATAGTTGCGTCCCAGCAGGTCAAAACT
>CAYOSJ010000162.1:0-2578 GCA_964406595.1 uncultured Dorea sp. | reverse complement strand
TGCACTATTTCTCTGATATGTATACTGACCCACCGTAAATTCAATAATAAATTTTTCGCCTGTGAACGTAAACACAGGATAATTCTCATAGGGAGCCGTCTCTGCCTGCCCCTCTACAAATCCGTAACCCTGATCTTTGGGCGCATCCAGAGATACGTTAAAATCCTCAAATTCATCCCAGGTAAATGTTTCCATGTCTGCCTTTTCTTCTTCGGTTCCGGAATCCTTCGTTTCTGTTTTACTGCCACAGGCAATCAGACTTCCTGACATCATAAGCACAAGAACGATTGCTAATATTCGTTTTATCATGCAATATCCTCCTTACATCAGATCCCCATCATCAAAAGGGTCTCCGCATTCAGGGCAGAATTTTGGCGGATGCGTGGGATCTTCCGGCTCCCAGCCGCATTTATCACAGCGGTATTGTGGTACGCCCGCCGGTTTCTTTGCGCCACAGTTCTGGCAGAATTTTCCTTTATTGACCGTCCCACAGGAACAAGTCCATCCATCCGCAGCCGCCGGCCTCGGAGATCCGCACTCCGGGCAGAACTTTCCAGTAGCCGTCGCGCCGCAGGAACATTTCCAGCTGTCTGCCGCAGGCGCTGCCGGAGCAGGGGTTGCCTGCTGATTCTGCTGTGCCTGTTGAGCCTGTTGGTTTTGTTGACCCATAGCGAACAGATTCTGAGCGTTCATGCCTCCTGTATTCATCGCCATACCCATGCCCATGAATCCGGTCATGGCTCCGGCTTCGTTTGATGCTGCTGCTTTCATAGCATCTGCCTGTGCACCCACAAGAGCGGCGCCCGCCATATTTGGATTCTGTAAAACTGCTGCCCGCTGAAGCTGCTTGATCATTTCTGCATCTTCCTCCGGCAGTGTCACAGAACCAAGGGCTATACTGACTACCTGGAGTCCCCGAAGTTCTCCCCATTTTACAGACAGAGCCTCATTCATAGCATTTTCCAGTTCTGCATTATGTGCAACGATCTGATTTGGACGAAGTTCCAGATCAGACAGTTTTGCAAACGCCGGCTGCAAAGCGCTGATAAACTCGGTTTTCAACTGGCTGTCCAGTTCATCTCTCGTGTAATCCTCTGTCACATTACCGCAGACTTTTGCGTAAAACAGCAGAGGATCGGCGATCCGATAGGAATAGACACCAGAGCAGCGGATAGACACATCCACATCCAGCCCGATCTTCGAATCCACCACCCGGAAAGGAACAGGATTCGGCGTGCCAAACTTGTTATCGATCAGTTCCTTCGTGTTGAAGTAATAGATACGCTGATCCTTTCCTGTATCTCCGCCATAAGTAAATCGTTTCCCAACTGTCTTAAAAGTTTCTTTGATACTGTCACTCAGATTCCCCGAGAAAATACTTGGTTCCGTGGATGTGTCGTAAGTAAATTCACCCGGTTCGGCACATACCTCTACGACTTTTCCCTGTTCCACAATGATCATGCACTGACCATCTGCGACGGCAATGCCTGATCCATTCGAAATAATATTGTCATTTCCTTTCGTATTGGATGAGCGTCCACTGACACGTTTCTGGCCTTTCGTGACCATAACCTCTTTATCCATTGCCTCACAATAAAAAAACTCCTTCCATTGATCGGCAAGCGTTCCTCCCAGTGCGCCCATTCCTGCTTTGATCAGTCCCATAAAATTACCTCCTTTAATCATTTTTTTGTGTCTTACAATGCATCAATAACCGCCGCCAGATAAGTAGAAGAAATGGATCCATAGATGAAATTGTCCACTAACCCGTCCTTCTTTGCCTGTCGAACCTGGTCTGCCAACCTTTTCTCGGTATTCTCATCGACTACCAGCGCAATTTTGCAATTCGGATTCTCTTTTCTCAACTCATCACGAATCTTCAGCCGTTCCTCCAACTTCCAGGGCTTATATGAAGTGACTTCCATGATCAGAACATTTGCCAGCACGGCATTGCATAGTGTCAGGGTCTTATCCGGACTTTCACTCATAATCGGATCAAAATCAGAATCAAATCTGCGCAATGCTTCTGCTATCGCATCTGCAAACAGGATATTCTGCATATCAATCACAACTCTCCGCAATATCTTCACCTCCAAACCGTCCTGCTATCGCCCGGTTCTGAAGCCGGAACGTACAATGGCACAGTTATCATATCTTCTATTTTTATTATATAAGCGCTGCTTTTTCCTTACCCTACCCATAAGGGTAAACCTTCACGTTCCTTAAAAAAAAGCGACGGTGGGAGTGTCTTACTCCTACCGCCATATTTGCGTTATTTTAATCCTCTTCCACCACCGGAGGAATAAAGTTTTCAATCGCTTCCCGCAGTCTCGGATGATGGATCACGAAATGGATGACCGGGGCTTTATTTTTTGATACCATAGCCCATTTGCCTTCATGAATGTATATTTGCAAATTGCGAAATATATGTGCTGAGGTTTGATTCAGGACATAATTCGGGTGTGTCTCGGCAAACATTTTTGACTGATTCAAATGCTCCGTATAATCCTCATAGGTATAGAAAATCTCCTTTTCACAAAACATTCCGGAAAGGGACAGCAGCATCGGATAGCGCTCA
>CAYOSJ010000161.1:0-2630 GCA_964406595.1 uncultured Dorea sp. | reverse complement strand
TGTTTCATTTATGGTTGGTGTCACGTAAAGCGGGACATGGAGGTTTTATAGGAAAATGCATGGTGGACGATTATGGACATAAAGAAAACCCGCTAAAAAGCGGGCATGGGAAATAGGTGGTATTATCTACTTTTTCAGTGCCTTCGAATGAGGGGCAGGGGAGTTGAAGTGTCGAAGACATTTTTTACATAAAATATATTGTTGAATATGTATTCTTTGCCTTTATTTATTATCCAGAATATTTTGAAGAGTGGAAAATAGTTTGTTTACATCAATAGGCTTGCCCAAATGGGCGTTCATGCCAGCCGCAAGAGTACGCTGGCGGTCCTCTTCAAGCGCGTTGGCTGTCATGGCTACAATGGGCAACCGGGACAGAAGCGGATCGTCCAGGGTACGGATGGTATGGGTGGCTTCGATGCCATCCATCACAGGCATCTGAATATCCATGAGAACCAGATCATAAGGGTTATCCGCAGAATTGGAGACCTTTTCCACTGCTTCAGCTCCATTTGAAGCTACGTCTACAATGCAGCCTTCATCTTCCAGAATAGACAGGGCAATTTCCTGATTTAACTCATTATCTTCTACCAGCAAGAGATGGCGGCCTTGCAGATCCCATGCAGTAGAAATCTCGGGTGCATCTTGATGTTCGGCAACCTGGGTGAAATAGAAAGGAAAAGTAAGAGTAAAGGTGCTGCCATAGTCTTTTTCGCTCTCTACGGTAATCTGGCCATTCATCAGTTCTGTCAGATCTTTGGTAATAGACATGCCCAAACCTACTCCGTCAATTCCGCTGATCGTAGAAGTCCGCTCTCTTTCAAATGGTTCAAAAATATGTTCAAGAAATTCCGGGGACATGCCGATGCCAGTATCCTTGATACAGAATTTATATATGGCGGTGTTCACTGCGTCTCCGGGCTGTTCGGTGACGGTGAGTGAGATGGAGCCGCCATCGGGAGTAAATTTCAGAGCATTGCTCAACACGTTCAGCAATACTTGGTTTAGCCGTAACTGGTCACAGACGATATAAGGATGAATGAGAGCGCTGTCATCAAGAGAAAAGTGCAAATTATTAACCTCCAGGTCCGCCTGAATCATGTTCTGAAGGCTTAGCAGAATCTGAGGCAGGCTGCACGGTGTCTCTTCGATGACCACTTTGCCGCTTTCGATGTGTCCTACATTCAGCACATCATTGACGAGACTAAGAAGGTGGTTGGAAGATGTGGCGATTTTGCTCAGATAGTCCTGCAATAGTTCCCGGTTATCCAGATGGGTGAGCGCCAGATTGGTAAAACCGATAATGGCGTTCATAGGGGTGCGGATGTCATGGGACATGTTGTTGAGAAAATCAGTCTTAGCTTGAGAAGCCTCTTGAGCCTCAATCAAGGCATCTTCCAGAAATTTATGTTGTGTCATGATCATCTCATCGGTGTCTTTGTGCATTGTAACGTCAATAAACATACCTACATAAGTGATCGGTGTACCGTCTTTGCGCCGGAAGAACTTTCCAGTAGTGCGAAACCAACGATATCCCTGGTCTTTTGTTAAAAGACGGTATTCAACATCGTAGAAACTTTGATCAGTGTAATCCTTAACAACGTTATAATATTGTTCCAGCACCAGATCACGATCCTCAGGGTGAATCAGATCAGACCAGGATGAAAGGACATTGGGGAAATCCTGTTCATTCTGATAGCCGATCATAGCACGGAATTCCTGACTCCAATAGACGCTTGCCATGTTCCCATGGCTGTCAAATTCCATCGTCCATATACCTGACTGTAGAATCTCATACATCAACTTGAGCACGGTGGTTTCATGCTTCGATGACTCTAAGGATTCCAAATGCTCCTGAGCCAGACGTGCCGTGTGGGCATCATCAATAACTTTGCATTTCTTTTCTGTGGCATCTTCCACAAAGACATAAAAGACATCCCCATAGGAATCCGTGTGGATAAAATGCCCATAGTCCTCCAGCCAACGGATGGAACCGTCCTTTCTGATAATACGATATTCTATATAGTCCAAATCGCTGCTGCCTGTAAAAATCCGCTGCTTAATGCCCTCTTCAACCATTTCCAAGTCCTCTGGATGGATCAGACCAGAGAAGACATAGCCGGTAAGTTCCTTAAATTCCTCCAAATTATCGCAGCCGAATATTCGAATCAATGACTGATTAACGTAAATCAGTTCCTCATCCCCATCGGCATGATAAATGAAAAAACCACCGGGCATTCCTGCAGTAATCTGTTCGATGATTGGGAAAGTTTGTTCATTGAGAATCAGAGAACACGATCTGTACTGCTCGGGGTTCTGCATAAAACCATTCCTTCCAATGTTAAGTGTTATAATAAAATTGTACCACGTTCCAGTGAGGTGTCAAGTTTGGAGTAAAAAAAGCGGGAGAAAATATAGAAAATTACCGCTGTCATTATTCAGTTGACATAATGATGCCGGAATACAAATTTTTACTGCCAAAATGAATAGATCATTAATACGCCACAGGAATCATGACGAAATTGCGGAGAAATGAAGAAGTGGCACGTTCGGTTTTGTTGCGTATTTGCGAGTATTTGGATTGTAATATTGGGGATATTTGCGATGCCGTCAAAACTGACACTGAATAAAAA
>CAYOSJ010000160.1:0-2636 GCA_964406595.1 uncultured Dorea sp. | reverse complement strand
CCGCGAAACGCCGGTTGAAATCAGTTTCGCAGAAGTTAAGAAGATGTAAGTAAAACAAAATCAGTGGGAGGAACATTGGTTCCGCCATCACCACAAGGAGGTAATTGAAATGGCAAAAAAAGTACAAGGTTATATTAAATTACAGATTCCTGCCGGAAAGGCAACACCGGCACCACCGGTTGGACCTGCGCTTGGTCAGCACGGTGTGAACATCGTTGAATTTACAAAACAGTTTAACGCAAGAACTGCAGACCAGGGAGATATGATCATCCCTGTAGTCATCACAGTTTACAATGACAGAAGTTTCAGTTTTATCACAAAGACACCACCGGCTGCTGTTCTTATTAAGAAAGCATGTAAGATCAAATCCGGTTCCGGTGTTCCGAATAAGACAAAAGTTGCAACGATCACAAAAGATCAGGTTCGTGAGATCGCAGAACTTAAGATGCCGGATTTGAACGCAGCAAGTGTTGAGGCAGCTATGAGCATGATCGAAGGAACCTGCCGTTCCATGGGCGTAAAAGTAGCTGAGTAAACTTACGGCAACAAGATAAACTGTAAACGAAACAAGTGGGAGGGTTATCCCGACATTACCACAAGGAGGTTATTGAAATGAAAAGAGGAAAGAAATATGTAGAAGCTGCGAAAGCAATCGACAGAGCACAGCTCTATGATGTTGCAGAAGCAGTAGCATTAGTTAAAAAGACTGCAGTAGCAAAATTCGATGAGACGATCGAGGCTCATATCAGAACCGGATGTGATGGACGTCACGCTGACCAGCAGATTCGTGGAGCAGTTGTACTGCCACACGGAACAGGTAAGAAAGTTCGCATTCTCGTATTTGCAAAAGATGCAAAAGCAGCAGAGGCTGAGGCAGCAGGAGCAGATTACGTAGGAGGAATGGAACTGATCGAGAAGATCCAGAAAGAAAACTGGTTTGAGTTTGATGTAGTAGTTGCTACACCAGACATGATGGGCGTTGTAGGACGTATCGGTCGTGTACTTGGTCCTAAGGGACTTATGCCGAATCCAAAAGCTGGTACAGTAACAATGGACATTACAAAAGCTGTTCAGGATATCAAAGCCGGTAAGATCGAGTACAGACTTGATAAGACAAACATTATCCATGTGCCACTCGGTAAAGCATCCTTTACTGAAGAACAGATTACGGACAACTTCCAGACGTTAATCGATGCAATTAACAAGGCAAGGCCAGCAGCAGTAAAAGGACAGTTCTTAAAGAGCATCGTCCTTACTTCTACGATGGGACCTGGCGTTAAAGTTAATCCAATGAAACTTGCATAATTAAGGTGCACGATTAAGTTGTATATATGAAACCCCGCAGAGTTCCACTCTGTGGGGTTTCAAATTGGGACAGGGTATTTTTAATCTGGGACGGAGTAAAATTAAAAATACTCCGTCCCAGATTAAAAATACCCTGTCCCAATTTGAAAAGGAAGGTATGAAGAGTATGGGCAGAAAATTGCAATGTATGACGATGGCCCTTTTTCTTGTGATTTTGTGTGCGGTGGCAAGCCGTAGTGTGATACCTGTGTCATCGGCGGGAATGGCCCGGGTTGTGGGTGGAGAGTGGAAACCGAGGGAATTGGTGGAGTTAAAGGGAGAACTTGAGACCCTGGTGGCTCATGATGTGGAGAATGGAGAATACTGGAGTATATGTGTAAAAGAACTGGACACAGGAGATTACCTTTCTATAAACAGTAGGCCTTGCGAGGCGGCCAGTCTGATCAAACTGTTCGCGGCGGGGACGGCGCTTGAGGAAGCGAGAGGGTCGGAATTGCTGAACCGTCTGCTGGATGATATGATCATTATCAGTGATAATCAGGCATACAATGACCTTGTGACGTATATCGGAGAGGGTGATCCCTACGAAGGGTTTGAGAAGATAAATGTGTTTACAGAGGAATATGGTTATTATGATACGTATGCGGAGAGTTTCTATGCTCCGGGGGATTTCCTGGTGGAGGGGCCTATTGGCATAAATTATACTTCGGTGCAGGACTGTGCCGATTTCCTTGAGGACGTATATAGAGGAAAGTTTGCGTTTTCGAGGAAACTGCTTACCCGTCTGAAAAAGCAGGAGTTTACATGGAAACTTCCGGCAGGGCTTCCGGAGGGGGTCATGACGGCGAATAAGACGGGGGAAATAGATAATGCGGAGCATGATGCCTGTATCGTATATACGGACACGGGGGACTATATTATAACAGTTATGACTTATGATCTATGGTCGACGGAAGAGGCACAGTATCAGATACAGGAAATATCTGCGCTCGTATATGAGTATCTGACTGGGGAAATGTATCAGTCAGAGAAAAATATGCGTAAAATCATTGACAATTAATACAAATTATGTTATTTTTACTAAGTAACTGCCGAAGACAGTAGGTGCTCGAAAGAGCGTAAGCATGAAAACGCCTACCGAGGAAGGATAGATTTGATACTGGAAGTATGAATTTATAAACCTCTGAGTCTTTGCGGCGCAGAGGTGTTTTTTATACCTTATCGTGCGGAGCACGCCCATGGGGAGCATCTGAATTACGGGATGCCCGACTGGGAATATCTATTCGGCGGTGCGAATACCAAAATCTAATAAGGAGGTGCACCATTCGTGG
>CAYOSJ010000159.1:0-2650 GCA_964406595.1 uncultured Dorea sp. | reverse complement strand
TTCCGCCGATCTCCAGACGGCGCAGGGAATCATTTACCGGATATACACTTCCAAAGGAAGGACGTCCCTTCTTTACAATACGGGTAAATGCGGCGGCAGTCTCCTCCTGAGCCATGCGGATAGCGTCAATATCCGTCAGAGGTTTTAATTTTTTACATTTCTCTTTTCCACCAAAAGAAGATGCGTATTCTACTAATTGTTCGATAATCTTATTGTATTCAAGTTTTGTTAATGTCTTTTTATTCATGTTATTCACCTGGTCTTATTCTACCCTATTTGCCGTGTAAAGAAAAGGATAAATATTGAACATTTGCAGGCTATCATGTATACTGATAAAAGGAAATATAAAGGAGAAGCGCCTGATGGAAGAAGAGAAAATCCCGGAAAAAGAGCAGACAAATCAGGAGGAAGAGTATTCTTTCCTACAAGAAGTGATCAAAGATGAAAAGTCAGATAGGAGAAAGGTGAAGCGTGGGCTTTTGTATCTGAGCGGTATGGGAGTCGTGCTGGGGATTGCCGCCTGTCTTAGTTTTTATGCAATGAAGCCCTGGGCTGAGAGCCGATTCGGGGGAGAGCCTTCTCCGGTCACCATTCCGAAAGATGAGCAGGAGCAGACGGAAGAAGAACCTGCCCCTGAAGAAAATACAGAGCCGGGTACGGAGAGTTATTATCAGATGCTTCATAATCTGAAAGATATAGCAAAAGAGACAGGTAAAAGTATTGTTGAGATCACCGGGATCAATTCCGTTGAGGAGTGGACAAAGGAATTAAATGACAGCAAACATAGCGTGTCAGGCGTTATCGTGGCGGATAACGGGCAGCAATTACTGATTCTTGGAAAGATCTGTCCGGTGAAAGAGGCGAGGCAGATCCGCGTGACATTTGCAGGCGGCGACAGGTACGAGTCTGTAGAAATCGCACGGGACGGGAATCTGGGACTGGCGGTGTACGGTGTGACACGTTCTGAGATCTCAGAGGATACGTGGAATCGGATCGATACGGCAATTCTTGGAAATTCCAATCTCATCAACGAGGGAGACCCGGCGATCGTACTGGGAAAACCTTTTGGGTATGCCAGTTGTTATACGTATGGGACACTGGCAGTGGAGATGAAGAGTAAGAATCTCTATGACGGTCAGTACAGAGTTATCTGTACCGATGTGGCAGGGGCGCCGGACGCAAGTGGGGTTATCGCAAACCTCAGAGGAGAGGTTATGGGAATTATCGACCAGTCTCTTGTGGAGGAAGACAGCCGTGGCGCTATCGCAGGCTACAGTGTGTCGGATATGAAAGATGTGATCGAACTTATTTCCAACGGGCAGAGCGTGCCTTATGTGGGAATAGAGGGAATTGACGTGTCAGAAGATATGAAGGAAAAAGAAATTCCGGTCGGGCTGTATGTGAAAGAAGTAGAGACAGAATCTCCCGCCATGCAGGCAGGGATCCAGAACAGTGATGTGATCACTGCTGTCGACGGAGAAGTGATCACGGGGATTGCCGATTATCACAGGATTCTGATGAAGAAAGAAAAGGGCAGTGAGATCGTGCTGAAAGGATGCCGTCAGGGAACCGGCGGCCAGTATGTTGACATTGATTTTAAAGTGACTGTAGGAGAGAAGAAATAGAAAGAGGTAGGGACATGAGATATATTAATACGCTTGTATCAGGAGAGACGATCAGAAATGTCTATTTATGCAAAGGAAAGCGTCTGGCAGAGACGAGAAACGGGAAACCTTATGAGACATTGATCCTGCAGGACAAGACAGGAACACTGGACGGGAAGGTGTGGGATCCCAATTCCGGCGCTATCGCGGATTATGATGAGATGGATTTTGTAGAAGTATATGGCGAGGTTACAAGTTATAACAATAACCTTCAGTTAAATATCAAGCAGCTCCGCCGCTGTGAAGAAGACGAGTACAACCCGGCAGATTATATGCCGACGACAGAGAAAAGTACCGACAGCATGTATGAAGAATTATTGAAATATGTGGCGCAGATAGGCAATACATACCTCCGTCAGGCAGTGGAATATTATTTTGTCAAAGATGAGATGTTTGTGAGCCGCTTCAAGAGCCACTCCGCCGCAAAAAGCGTACATCACGGATTCGCAGGCGGGCTACTGGAACATACCTTAAGCGTCGTAAAGTTCTGCGAATATATGGTGTCCGCATATCCGATCTTAAATAAAGACCTGCTGTATGCGGCGGCGATCTGCCACGATATCGGAAAGACGAAAGAGTTATCCTCCTTTCCGGAAAACGATTATACAGACGATGGCCAGCTCCTGGGACATATCGTGATCGGCGTAGAGATGATAAGCGACGCAGTACGTGAGATACCAGGATTCCCTGAGAAACTGGCAAGTCAGTTGAAACACTGCATCATCGCACACCATGGGGAGTTAGAGTACGGCTCGCCAAAGAAGCCGGCACTCGCCGAGGCACTGGCACTGAATTTTGCTGACTGCACCGATGCAAAGATGCAGACACTGACAGAGATATTCAAAGACAAAAATACAAACGACTGGCTCGGCTATAACCGGTTGTTCGAATCAAACATAAGAAAGACGATTATTTAAATTGGGGACGGGGTAAAATTAAATTTACTCCGTCCCAGATTCGATTTACCCCGTCCCCAATTTAATAAT
>CAYOSJ010000158.1:0-2697 GCA_964406595.1 uncultured Dorea sp. | reverse complement strand
CTTTTATTTTCCTACTATGCATTCAGTTTTGCATCAATTGTTGCATTCAGTTTTTCAATCAACAGATCTGGATCAATGCCATGTCCTATTGCTCCGTCCGCAATAGATTCCATCTGAGAATGCGGGCAACCGATACACCCCATACCTGCTTCCATAAGGACATTTACAATTTCCGGGCATTTATCATAATATGCCATAAGCATCTCGCCGAATGTCATATCTTTAGAAACATGCTGTGTCACCTGCGACACCTCCTTTTTTCATCAGTATTCTTATTATATCCGCTTTTTTCTATTGTGTAAACATTTCACCTGAACTTTCGTCAAAAATTTGATTTTTATTCTGTCAACTACTTTTCCATTTTTTTTCGACAAAATCTAAATTTTATGATAACTTCACAAAACACTCGTTCTTTTATTTACCCTGAATAATCCCCCAAATTTTAAGGTTTTTATGGGGATAATGTGGAAAACTTTTTAAAAACATCATTTTTTCCACCTTTTTTTTCCTTTTTGATGGGGATAACTTGGATAAGTCCCCATCTGAAAAACTTACATTTTCTTACAAAATTATACATTTTTGTCTATTTTGTATAAGTCTTATCGAATTACTACAGCACCCTTCGTACTGCGAGAATATTTGTGTACGTTGCCGGACATATTCCGATACCGTCACTTTCGTTCATAGCATTCACAATCTGACCATTTCCCATATAAATCCCTACATGGCCGTCATAGAGAATCAGATCCCCCGGCAATGCTTCACTGTAACTTACACCAACACCCGCATTAATCTGATCCCATGTAGTACGTGGAAGGCTGATTCCGAAGTTTGCATAAACTGACTGAACGAAACCGGAACAATCCGCGCCGTTTGTAAGGCTTGTACCACCCCATACATAAGGATTTCCGATAAATTGGCAGGCATAATCCACGACTGCCTGACCATTTGCAGATACTGCCTTTGCCTCTTCTTCCGCCTTTGCTGCCTCTTTCACTTCTTTTGCAAGACGTGCTTCCTCTTCTTCCCTGGACTCGGCGTAAACAAATGCCTCCTCCGGCGTCACGTTTGTCTCTGCAATAATTTCCTGCGCCTTCTGCTCTGCATGATTACCTATTATAATATAATCGGAATACACATAGCCAGTTACCGACCCGGACTCGACTTTTGTCCATTCGCCTACCGGACCGGTAATCCTGGCTGCATAATCGGGATATAATTTCCCGACCCATTCGCTTTCTATTGTCGGCTCACTTCTAATATATAGAAATGTATCGACGTCCGCGAAAGCCATATCTAAATACTCTCCCTTTTCTGTCGGCACCAGATAGTCTTCCACCTTTATTTCCTTTCCGGCGGAATAACAATCATTTAATACCTGCTCAATACCCACGCCCGGCATAAGATGTGTATTCTCTATATCTTTGGCGTATGCCTTGCCCGGACATGCTGTAACAGCTCCTGTCAATGTGATCAGAAACAATCCTTTCTTAAGAATAGAACCCATAAACTACCTCCTTAAATTTGTTTATGTCTTCTTATCTTTTGTAAATGTTACAGAATTGTTACGTATGTTACGTTGTACATTATAACATTCTCAATTTCAAAGTCAAGGCGATTTACCACTGTTTCTATCGTCATATTTTAGCCACATTTTCCCTGATTATACAATTTGTACGTCAAAAATGTTACAAAATTATTACATTTTCAAATGAAACGTTGACATCTGTCTATTTCTGACCTATACTAATTATAGTAATCATTACTATTTTTGAAAGGAGAATATTATGCCAAATTTAAAATACAGCAGACAACGCGCTTCTATTAAGAAGTATTTAATGAACACATCTGGGCATCCTACGGCAAACGCTGTATATCTGCATGTGAAAAAAGAATTTCCCAATATCAGTCTGGGAACAGTCTACCGTAATTTAAATCTTCTGGCAGATATAGGAGAAGCAGTTAAGATCCCGACTCCTGATGGCGGAGACCGATTTGACGGAGACACTCATCCTCATTATCATGTTGTATGCACATCATGCGGCGAAGTCAAAGACTTGATGATTGATGAACATTACATCCATTCCATCAACCAAATCGCTGGAAATTATTTTGACGGAACGATTCATTCCCACGAGATATTGTTCCACGGGACCTGTTCCAAATGCTCAAAACAGCATTGACAATGCGATACAATTATGATACTCTAATATTAGTAATAATTACTGATATTAAAAAATAATTTTGAAAAGAAAAGGAGATATTAATTATGAAAAAATTTGTATGTACAGTATGTGGTTATGTTCACGAAGGAGATGCTGCTCCAGAGAAATGTCCGGTGTGTGGTGTTCCGGCAGAGAAATTCAAAGAGCAGGCAGGTGAGAGAGAGTGGGCTGCTGAACACGTTGTAGGCGTAGCGAAAGGTGTAAGCGAAGACATTATTGCAGACTTAAGAGCAAACTTTGAAGGAGAGTGTTCTGAGGTTGGTATGTATCTTGCTATGGCTAGAGTTGCTCACAGAGAAGGATATCCGGAGATTGGATTATACTGGGAGAAGGCTGCCTGGGAAGAGGCTGAGCATGCTGCTAAATTTGCAGAGTTACTCGGCGAAGTTGTTACAGACAGCACAAAGAAGAACCTTGAGATGAGAGTTGACGCTGAAAACGGTGCAACAGCATGTAAATTTGATCTTGCAAA
>CAYOSJ010000157.1:0-2811 GCA_964406595.1 uncultured Dorea sp. | reverse complement strand
AAGTAATCATGCTTGGCAATGAAGCGATTGCCAGAGGAGCATACGAGGCAGGAGTAAAGGTATCGGCTGCATATCCTGGAACACCGAGCACGGAGATCAGCGAATACTTAGTACAATATAAAGATGATCTTTACTGTGAGTGGTCGCCAAATGAGAAGGTGGCAACAGAGGTTGCGATCGGAGCATCCGTGGCTGGTGTGCGTGCCATGTCCTGCATGAAGCATGTGGGGTTCAATGTGGCAGCAGACCCGGCGTATACTGTATCTTATATGGGAGTGAACGGTGGACTTGTCATTGTAGTGGCAGATGATCCGGGATTATATAGTTCCCAGAATGAGCAGGATACAAGAATGATTGCTCGTGCGGCAGGAATTCCGGTACTGGAACCGGCCGACAGCGCAGAGGCGAAAGAATATATGAAGGAAGCCTTTGCACTGAGCGAGAAGTTTGACAGACCATTTATCTTCCGGACGACTACACGACTTGCGCATTCTCAGGGACTGGTGGAACTGTGTGAGCGTGAGAAGATCGAAGATAAGCCTTATGTGAAAAATATTGGTAAGACGGTTATGATGCCGGGCAATGCGAAACTGCGTCATATAGAGATCGAGAAGAGGAATCTGGAACTTGCAGAGGCAGCCAATACATTGCGTGTAAACCGTGTGGAGATGAATGACACGAAGATTGGTGTGATCACAAGCGGTATTCCTTATCAGTATGTGAAAGAGGCCATGCCAAATGTATCTGTATTGAAACTTGGTATGGTGAACCCACTCCCGAGAAAAATGATCGAGGAGTTTGCATCTAAAGTAGATGCATTATATATTATTGAAGAATTAGATCCGGTCATTGAGGAACAGGTAAAATCCTGGGGAGTTCAGGCAAAAGGAAAAGAACTCTTTACAGTACAGGGTGAGTACAGTGCGAATATGATACGTAAGGCAATTCTTGGCGAACAGGTAGAAGTGAAGGCTCCAGCAGCGGCGCCTGGAAGACCGCCGATACTCTGTCCGGGTTGTCCGCACAGAAGTGTATACTATGTACTTAACAAGTTAAAACTCCATGCGGCAGGAGATATCGGATGCTATACACTTGGAGCAGTCGCCCCGCTTAGTGTGGTTGATACGACGATCTGCATGGGTGCAAGTATCTCCAGTCTTCACGGCATGGAAAAAGCGAAGGGTAAAGAATATATTAAGAACTGGGTAGCGGTGATCGGCGATTCCACATTTTTACATACGGGTGTAAATTCCCTCATGAATATGATGTACAATAAGGCAACGGGAACAGTTATGATCCTTGATAATTCCACGACAGGAATGACGGGACATCAGGATCATGCGGCCACAGGAAAGACATTGCTTGGCGAACCGACGTATGCGATCGATATTCCGGCATTATGCCGCGCGATCGGTGTGAAGAATGTGGTGGAAGTAAATGCATTTGACATCGAGACACTTGAGAAGGTGGTAAAAGAGGAAATCGCAAAAGATGAAGTGTCCGTGATCATTACGAAGACGCCATGCGTTCTTCTTGATAAGTCCAAAAAACCGCTTTACGTTGCCCATGAGGATAAATGTAAAAAATGCGGAATGTGCATGAAACCGGGCTGTCCGGCAATGACGAAGAATGCAGATGGAACCATTCATATTGATGATACGATGTGTACCGGATGCGGACTGTGTGAGAGCCTGTGCAAATTTGATGCGATTGAACTTGTAAAGGAGGACGGAAGATAATGGAAACGAAGAATATTATGATCGTCGGTGTAGGCGGACAGGGAACACTCCTTACAAGCAGAATCCTGGGAGGACTTGCGATCGCGGGAGGGTATGATGTAAAACTTTCCGAAGTTCATGGAATGGCGCAGAGAGGCGGAAGTGTAGTGACATTCGTACGTTATGGCGAATCTGTTGCGGAGCCGATCGTAGAAGAAGGACAGGCAGATGTTATCATTGCATTTGAGAAACTGGAGGCTCTGCGTTATGCACATTTCCTGAAAAAAGACGGAGCGCTTATTGTAAATAACTGGCGGATCGATCCAATGCCGGTCGTTATCGGGGCAGCAGAATATCCGGAGGGTATTCTTGAAAAATTAGGAGAAGATCATAAAGTATATACAGTAAATGCAACAGAAGAGGCAAAAAAACTTGGCAATCCGAGAGTATTCAATCTGATCGTTCTCGGAATCGCAGCGCAGCACATGGATTTTACCAGAGAAGAGTGGCATGAAGTGATTGAGCGTACAGTACCGCCAAAGACGATCGAGATCAATAAAAAGGCATTTGAGGTAGGGTATAATTTATAATATACTATATATTTTTGCAACATTAACAAAAAAGAAGGAGAGATGAAACATGGCAAAAATAGCACTGAAAGACTGGAAAGAGAAGATCAGGGACCCGAAGATCGAGTGCATGAGCAGAGATGAGATGCATTCACTCCAAAGCGAGCGACTTGTAAGACAAGTGAAGAACGTATATGAGAATGTTGCGTTTTATAAGAAGAAGATGGATGAGTCAGGAGTGCTTCCCGGGGATATCAAAGGAATTGAGGATATAGATAAACTTCCGTTTACGACAAAGGAAGATCTAAGAGATAATTATCCGTTTGGACTTCTGGCAGTGCCGCAGGATAAGATCGTCAGAGTACAGGGGACATCAGGCACAACCGGAAAACTTACACTGGCATCCTATACGCAGAAAGATGTCGATGTATGGGGAGAATGTGTGGCAAGGGCGCTTACAATGGCAGGACTGACTGCCGAAGATAAGATCCATATCTGTTATGGATATGGTCTGTTCACGGGAG
>CAYOSJ010000156.1:0-2957 GCA_964406595.1 uncultured Dorea sp. | reverse complement strand
TATTTTGCCTGCTCTTTCACAAGGGACAGTGCTTTTGCCACAGGCGGGATTGAAATGATGATCAGTGTGATAATTCCTTCTGTGCCAAGATATGTGCCCTGATACAGTGAAGAATATACCCATGGATTCATTCCTTCCGGTGCATAGGCTGCGAAGAAGATGACGCCAGACAGTGTAGAGAAGATGAATCTTCCCAGTACGCCTACGATATAGCCGATCTGCAGACCATGCTTCTTGTTGCTGAAGAAGCCGGACAGCCCCAGAGCCCCAAAAGCAAGCGGATAATCAAACAGTACCTGTGGCAGCGATACCATATAAGGGTCAAGAATAAATTGCAGGATACCGTAAGCGATTCCTGTAACAAGACCATATTTTGGCCCAAACCAATATCCAATTAAGCAGATAAATAACATGGATAATAAAGTGACAGAGCCGCCCATTGGCATTTCCCATACTTTTATGTAGGAAGTCACGATACCAAGAGCAAGACTCATAGCAGAAAATACGAGTTTCTTAGTGTTTGTCATTATGAAATTCTCCTTTCCTTACGCCGGCATTATCCGGATCAAGTTCAAAGGGACCGTATACCTTTGTATACATCTCAGCCGTTTTCAGCGCCCCTGTACATAAAATGTACCTTACTTAGAATAGCCCTTTCGGAAAAACTTGTCAAGAATTTATATTTTTTTAATTGCATATTAAGTAGAAGCAAAGTAGAATAAGTAGGGTATCGTATAGGAGAAAGAGAGGATATACATGGAACAAAAGCAAAGTTATGGAAACCGTATGTGGAATATATGGGGACCTTTGATCATGAAATCTGGAATATCGTTGATGATATATTTCGCTGGTGTGGCAGTTATGACGGCAGGTTATATTACAAGTGAGAAACTGGTCCCAGAAGAATTGTCTGCAATCATAAATGATCCACAAAAATATGAAAATATGGTATATGAGATCACGGAACGGCTCATTAATTTTGCCGTGCCGATAGAGGGGATCGCAGCATTACTTACGATTCCATTTTTCCTGTTTTTGATGCGAAGAGACAGAAAAAAAGAGAAATTGAAAGAGGTTGTGCTGATACGCTCTAAAGCGCCCTTATGGAAATATCCGTTGATCGTGGTAATAGGTGCAGCGATGAGTCTTGCGCTTAACAACCTGATGCTTCTTGCGAATCTCTCTTCCTATAGTGAGACTTATGAAGAGACGATGGAGATTATGTACCAGCCGTCTTTTGGATTGCAGATCTTATGTCTGGGTATTTTCGTGCCAATATGTGAAGAAGTTACTTTCCGGGGGCTGATATATCGCCGGATGCGAAGAGAGATGCGATTTAGAGGAGCGGCGTTATATTCAGGGCTGATATTTGCGATCACACATGGAAATCTGGTACAGGGGATCTATGCTTATGCGATGGCGATGATGCTCTGCTACGTATATGACAGATACGGTTCAGTGTGGGCGCCGATACTTGCCCATATAGCAGCAAATATGGTCTCTCTTTTTGGCGTCCAGTATCATTGGTTTGACTGGATGTTTGCAGATGTTATGCGGGTAGGGCTTGTAACAGCCTGCTGTGCATGTGCAGCATCTACGGTATATGTGGTCATGCAGAGAATGGAGAGTACATTTATGCAGATACCGACATTGGCAGAGCGTGGTGAAAATGGCGGTCTGGAGCAATGATATATCCCTGCTGCTATAAAAATGTTACAAAAATGTTAAAAAATATTGCAAAAATATATGGAGTCATGTATAATAAAACTAAATGTGGGAGTATAAGGGGTGAGTCACCACAAGGGGAAGCGGTTGGTGATTACTACTGATTAAGGATGGTATTGTGATGAAAAAGCGATTAGCGCAGGCACTTGTTGCATCAGTTGTAATAAGTTCTTTGATTATAACCCCTGTTTTGGCAGCACCGTCAGAAGATGAATTAAAAGAAAAGAAGGCGACTGCGGAAAGTGAAGTTGGAAGTCTTCAGAAGCAACTTGGTGAATTGATCTCGAAAATGAAAGACTTAGAAGTGAAACTTGGTAATACAAGTCTGAAACTTTCAGAGACAGAAGAAGACCTGGAAGTTGCCGAAGAAAAGCAAGAGAAACAGTATGAAGACATGAAACTTCGTATTCAGTATATGTATGAAGAAAGTGATGCTTCCGCGTTTGAAAAACTGGCTACGTCAGGCAGTATTTCCGAAATGTTGAGCCAGATCGAGTATGTAGCACAGGTGCATACTTATGACCGTGATATGCTGACAGAGTATGAGAATACTGTAAAAGAAGTGGAAGCGATCAAGACAGAATTAGAGACAGAGCAGAAGAAACTGGAAGGACTTCAGGCAGATTATGAAGTGCAGAAAGAAGAACTTGATACGACGATAGAGTCAAAAAGAGATGAGATCGCGGATTTGGATGATATGCTTCGTGAAATAGCAGAAAAAGTCCTGGCAGAGCGTGCAGAAGCGAATCCGGAGACTCCGTCAGCGGGAGGAAACCAGACTCCGCCGCATGAGTATGATGCGGTCACAGGGAATGCAGTGGTAGACCGTGCATATCAATGGCTGGGAGCTTCTTATGTATGGGGTGCGTGCAGCCCGGGTGCTTTTGACTGTTCCGGATTTGTCAGTTATTGCCTGACAGGAAATTATGTACATCAGTGGACGACAGGTGATTTTATCAATTGGCCGCAGGTAAGTGATCCACAGCCGGGTGATGTGTGTGTTGTGCATAATAGTGTCAATCAGCATACAGGAATTTATATAGGCAACGGTAAGATGATTCATGCCTCAACGGAAGGTGTAGGTGTTGTAGAAGGATCAGTGCAGGCGGGTATGATCTATGTAAGACCATAAATGAGAGAATGTGAAAGGGGGCTGTCGGTTTAGATAGTCATGAAGAGGGAGGCATGTGACTCAACGAGTCACATGCCTCCCTGTAATTATTCCTATAAAA
>CAYOSJ010000155.1:0-2981 GCA_964406595.1 uncultured Dorea sp. | reverse complement strand
CGTCCGCTATATGATTCAGACGGATCAGCGGAGTATTTCCCACTGCTTCTAATATGTCATTATAGATCATGATTGCATTTACTCCTTTTAAAAAATAGTTTTGATTATATTTATTTTATCATAATATGAATCTGTGTTGCATATCAAAATAAAAATCTTTTATAATACTTTTATAATACTTTATCAAATCCGGCTGTATCAGTTGAGGGAAAGGTGAATATTATGTGGATTATATTTGCGTTTGGTTCTGCATTTTTTGCAGGTGTGACTTCCATTCTGGCGAAATGCGGAATACGAAAAACGGATTCTACCGTAGCAACGGCTATCCGTACCATTGTCGTGCTTATTTTTTCCTGGCTGATGGTGCTTGTGGTGGGGTCACAGAATCAGATCGGTACTATTGATGGAAAAACACTATTGTTTTTGATCCTGTCCGGGCTTGCAACCGGAGCGTCCTGGCTATGCTATTTTAAGGCATTGAAACTTGGAAATATTAACAAGGTTGTTCCCATTGACAAATCCAGCACAATTCTGACCATACTTCTGGCGCTGATTTTTCTCCACGAAGGGATCAGTTTACCAAAGGTTCCCGGTGTTGTGTTGATCGGCACCGGCACCTTTATGATGATTGAGAAGAAGGATGCAGATCCTGAACAGGTCAAAAGTAAGAGTTGGCTGCTGTATGCTGTTGGTTCCGCTGTGTTTGCCAGCCTGACAGCCATTCTTGGAAAAGTCGGGATTTCCGGCGTGGAATCCAATCTGGGTACTGCCATTCGTACTGGTGTGGTACTGGCAATGTCCTGGGTGATGGTTTTTGTTACAGGAAAACAGCACACTATCATGAGTATTCCGAAGAGAGAACTTGGCTTTATTTGTTTATCTGGGCTTGCAACCGGAGCGTCCTGGCTATGTTACTATAAAGCATTACAGGACGGTCTTGCCAGTGTTGTAGTTCCCATTGACAAACTCAGTATTCTGGTGACGATTGCATTTTCTTATATTGTATTCCATGAACGGTTGTCAAAAAAAGCCGCTGTCGGACTGCTTTCTATTGTGGTTGGTACATTGATCATGCTGATTCCATAAAGATTTTGTTATGCAAAAATGAAATATAGAAGAAGGAGTTCAATTGATGAGGATACGGCAGAAACAGAGTATACAATGATTTGGATTGAAATAATGAATGAACTTTGCTAATATAGAAACAAATAAAGGTTCTGGCGTTTTGCAAACGTCTAAAATACAGAAAGGAGAACGAATATGAGATTTAAACATGAACAGACATTTCCATTCACAATAGATACTGCATGGAAAGCGTTACATAAGCCGAGTAGTCTTGACATTTCACCGGGAAGCGAAGTGACAGTTATCTCTGATACAGAATGGACAACTCAGGCAATAGGTTCTGACGAAAAAGTGTTGACAACTACACATTACACAGCAGCCTTTGATGATGAGGAAAAGCGGGTTATTATTGAAGGTATCAGTGATACAAAAAAAGGGCATGATTTTATTTACCTGACATTGGAAGAAGTTTCTTCTAAGGAATCGAAACTTATAATTGAAGTGGAAATTAATACAGGCATTCATTTTATTGCTAAGGCTGTTGGTGCTTTATTATCAAAACCGATGGAAGAAATTATGTGCAAACATATCTATCAGAATTTTGAAGCATTATGTACAGGAAAAGAAACAAAAAGAATGAGTAAGGAAGAATTGGACTCCCATGCAAAAGATATTTTTTCTTAATTTTACGCAAAGAAGCATAAAAAGATACTGAAAAGAAACGCTGGTTCGAACTGACGAAAAAATAAAATTCTTCAACAAAACTCAGGGGATAGCACATTAAATTGCTATCCCCGCATATTCTTTACAATTATAATTTAAAGTCTGACAAATATCAATTACCATGTACGTGAAGCCATATTCTTAAATTCGCCAACTGTTGAAACGTGACTGTTAAGACCTCCGTCAACTGTAACAACCTGACCTGTAAAGAACTCACTCTCATCAGAAGCAAGATATAAGCACATATTGGCAATATCAGCCGGGCAGCCATAACGGTTAACCATGATATTATTAAGGAATATATCCTTCAGAACCTGAGGTACGTGAGCCTCGTTGTCTGGTGTAACAATAAGACCGGGACGTACGCAGTTGCAACGGATATTGTTCTTGCCGTACTGCAAAGCTGTTGACTTGGTAAGCATATCAACACCGGCCTTTGCACAGGCATAAGCAGTAGAACCGAGGTCACCGCCACAAGAAGCCATCGAACCTATATTGATGACAGAACCGCCGTTGTTCTTCTGCATATAAGGAATAACACATTTAGTAGCATAGAATGTACCACGGATATCTGATGCAAAGACCGCATCCCACATATCCAATGTAAGTTCATCAACTCTGCCGTCTTTCAGACCAACATTGGCAGCGTTGTTGACCAAGATGTCTACTTTACCATACTTTTCGACTGTATCTTTGATAAGAACCTCAATACTCTCGACCTGCATAATATCCATAAAGTGGTAACTTGCTTCACCGCCTTCTGCCTTGATGGCATCAACGACTACCTGACCCTTTGCCTCACGGCGGCCGCAAACAACAACCTTTGCGCCTTCAGCTGCAAAAAGTTTTGCAATACCTGTACCTATACCACTGGTAGAACCTGTTACGATAGCAACCTTACCTTTTAGTCTGTCCATTTTTCTAACCCTCCCAAATCCACTTTTTTCTAATATTATACTATTTTTTTAAGTAATTACAATACAATTTTACATGAATATTTAAATGACTTTCATCAATATATTATACCGATTCATAAACTATTTTCCTATTGTATTTTTAATTCATTCTGCTCATTCTAACCAAACAGTTGACAAGAATGAGTAGAATATGGGCAGAATAAAATTAGGAGGCAGTCGGATGATTTTTCAGGAAAGCGAAACGGTTGAACTAAAAGCAATCGTAGTGGAAGATAT
>CAYOSJ010000154.1:0-3072 GCA_964406595.1 uncultured Dorea sp. | reverse complement strand
AGAAATACATGCAAAACTTGATGAGTTAGATATTGGACTTAGTAAAGGTGAGGAATAACTAACTTATGTTCGCCGGTAAGACCGAAGCGCACGGCGGAGCATTTGGCTAGTAAGCCCGAAGAAGCATAACCAAGTGTAAATATGGAGGATTAGAAAATGGCAAAGTATAGAAAACTCGGCAGAACATCAAGCCAGAGAAAAGCATTATTGAGAAATCAGGTAACAGCATTACTTACTCACGGTAAGATCAGAACAACAGAGGCAAAAGCAAAAGAGATCCGTAAGATCGCGGAAGGTCTTATCGCGTTAGCTGTAAAAGAGAAAGACAACTTCGAAGAAGTTACTGTAATGGCAAAGGTTGCCCGCAAGGACAAAGATGGCAAGAGAGTAAAAGAAGTGGTAGACGGCAAGAAAGTTACTGTATACGACGAGGTTGAGAAGAAGATCAAAAAGGATTCTGCAAGCAGATTGCATGCTCGCCGTCAGATGCTCAAGGTTCTGTATCCTGTAAAAGAAGTTCCGGCTGCACAGGCAGGAAGAAAGAAAAATACAAAGGAAATCGACCTTGTTGCAAAACTTTTTGATGAGATTGCTCCAAAATATGAGAACCGTAACGGTGGTTACACAAGAATCGTAAAGATTGGCCAGCGTAAAGGTGATGCAGCAATGGAAGTTCTTATCGAACTTGTATAATTGATATTGTGTCATAAACATAAAAGACTCGGTATGATCCGGGTCTTTTTCTTTTTATGCTACTAATGTCCCAGAGTTTTGAGATATCGGTAGATACTGGAGGAAGAGCAGGCAAGGTGTTTCGCGGTAAAGGGGATTGCCCCTTTAAGGCGAAACAATCCGTGCTTGTCCAACTGCGATATGATCGTGATTTTCTCATCCTGGGTCAGTCTTTCTGGTGTTATGGCAACATCTTTCATTACATCTTCGAAAATCTGCTGCATAAGTTTGGTGATGTCTGTCGGAAATTTTTCCGCAGAATTTAAAGAGACCGGTACAGGGTTCTGTACGTCGGGCACATCCTGGAAGTTATGTATAAAATCCTTGCCGTGGAGGAGTTTGAAAAGATTGTTGCTCAGGTTGGTAAAACGGCTGTCATCAAAATTAATGCAGAGCAGTCCTTCTAATACGCCGTGATTGTTCTTGATGAACATAGTTGAAGAACGTATGAGATGTCCGTTTTCAGCCTCACCTTTATAATTGATTAGAAAATCCTGCGTTAGATAAGCCTTTGATTTAATTAAATGGAGTGCGGTATTAGTCAAAGGACTTCCCACCGTTCTTCCGCTGATATGTCCGTTGGCAATTGCGACGACCTCCTGATTTGTATGTGTCAGGTCGTGGAGTACGACCTCATAATCTGGTCCGAGAACTTTTCCAAGATAATCGACCAATGTGGAATACTGCTGAAATAAATCATTTGTCATGGTAAATACCTCGCGAACTATTATTGTATATAAAATCAGATATGAATATCTCTTTTATAATAATTATTACATTTTTTTGCTAATAATTCAATATCTAAAAATAAAATGAAAATTCAAATAAAATCCAGAAAGTTGATTTGTCAGAATATACTGCGTTTTCCATATATGTAATAAATCCATAAATACAGAAAAAATGACGTGTATTCAAAAAACATGTAATAAAAACAGTAAAAATTTGAAATATCAGAAAATAATTATTGACGAAGTGCTATAAAATACAATATAATAAAAAAAAGTTATCGCGATAAAATTTTTCTGTAATGTAGGAGGGTGATTATGAAAGCAGATTACAAAGCCTTACCAGTTGTAGAAAAACTCTCTAACAGGGAAGAAGTAACTTGGATTAATTCCAAATATAGGATGTTCGCAGAGAGCGATCCGGGGTTTTCTATGTCAGATATTGAGGATGCTGAAGCACGTCTCAAAAGGTTTGCGCCGTTTATCATGAGGTGTTTTCCGGAGACGGTAAAGGATGGAGGTCTGATAGAGTCCGCATTGACTCCGATTCCAGGGATGCAAAAAATGCTTGAAGATTCGTATGGAATCAATATTCCGGGGAAATTACTTTTAAAGCAGGACAGTCATCTGGCAATTGCAGGCTCCGTTAAGGCGAGAGGTGGCATTTATGAGGTATTAAAGCATACGGAGGAACTGGCATTTAGCGAAGGCCTGCTCAGCATTACGGATGATTATTCCAAACTGGCGGAGCCTGAGTGCAGGGAGTTTTTCAGTCAATATACGATTCAGGCAGGTTCTACAGGCAATCTGGGACTTAGCATTGGAATTTCAAGCGCAGCGGTCGGATATAAGGTAGTCATACACATGTCTGCGGATGCAAGGCAGTGGAAAAAGGATTTGCTTCGGAGCCATGGAGTTATTGTGAAGGAGTACGATTCAGACTACAGTGAGGCCGTGAAAGAAGGACGTAAACTTTCCGATAAAGACCCAAAGAGTTATTTTGTGGATGACGAAAATTCGGTAAACCTTTTTATGGGGTATGCTGTAGCCGCGGTAAGACTGAAAAAGCAGATGGAAGACAGAGGACTTACAGTTGATGCCGACCATCCGCTGTTTGTCTATATTCCCTGCGGGGTAGGAGGGGCGCCGGGTGGTGTATCCTTTGGGCTTAAAGAGATATGGGGAGACAATGTACACTGTTTCTTTGTAGAACCGGTGCAGGCTCCGGCAATGCTGCTTGGCATGGCTTCCGGGCTTCATAACGATATATGTGTACAGGATATAGGGCTTACAGGGCTGACTCATGCGGACGGCCTGGCAGTCGGAAGACCATCAGGATTTGTCGGAAAGGTGATGGAGCCGCTTGTCAGCGGGGAATTTACTCTGGAAGATAAGTGGTTATATGAATATATGCGAAAACTTCTGGACGCAGAGGATATTTTTCTGGAGCCGAGCGCTTGTGCAGCATTCGCAGGACCTGTCAGATTATTCGATAGAGAGGAAACGAAACGATATATAAGAGAACACGGTCTTGAGAATAAAATGTCCCAGGCGATCCATATCAGTCGGTCATTTTTTGCGGACAGTTCAATACATGCCTGTCTGTTTCGCTCCC
>CAYOSJ010000153.1:0-3127 GCA_964406595.1 uncultured Dorea sp. | reverse complement strand
CAAATTTCTGTTGCAACCGCTTGTAGAGAATGCAGTTGTACATGGTTTTAAAAATAAAAGTGATGAATGGAAAATTTTTATTGAAGCAGTACAAAAAGATGATATGGTCCAGATTACAGTTGAAGATAATGGGATCGGGATGAGTGAAATGGAATTGGAGAAATTGAATGAAAAAATAAAAGATCCTGTTTTTGAAAACGCTGTAGGGAATAAAGGATATGCTTTAAAGAATCTAAATTATCAGATTCGATTAAAGTATGGAGAACGTTCAGGAGTGACCATCTGGAGTGTATATGGGGAAGGGACAAAAGTAGTTATTCAATTGTATGAAATTGCGAAGAAATGAAAGAAAGGAGAGGAAGGTTGATGTATCGGCTGTTGATTGTGGAAGATGAACTTTGGTTGCGTAAGAGGTTGGTTTCAACGATTGAATGGTCTTCCTATGGCATTTCGGAGGTCTATGAGGCTGAAGACGGAGAAACAGGATTGAGCCTTGCAATGAAAGTGGAACCGGATATTCTTATTACAGATATCCAGATGCCGGAATTATCCGGTATTGATCTGATGAAGGCATTGAATGAAAGTTCTGTATTTCCGAAAACGATTGTCGTCAGTGGTTATGATGATTTTGAGTATGCACAGCAGGCATTGCAAATGGGAGCGATCAATTACCTTTTGAAACCGGTGGAGGAAGAGGAATTATTGAAAACGGTTTTAAAATGTGTAAAAGAGTTAAGGCAAGAACGTGAAAATAAAAACATACTGAACAGGCAACTGATAACATCAGAACTTTTGATGGAGCATGTTTATGAAGAGTTGATATTTGAAAATATAGGGACAAATGAGAAATTTATTGATCTGTTGAATCGTTTGTTTGAAGAGGAAAATCGTTTTCCGGGGAAATATGCAATGGTTGTAACTGTGCAGGTTTTAGATTATCAGGTTTTCCAGGCGGAAGAAATGGAAGCAGATGTGAGAATGGCTGTCCATTATGTAGAAAAATCGTTCCGGGAGTCTTTGAAAAAAGTTTATAAATTGAGTTATTCCTATACAAGAGGAAATCAGATCATATTATTGGTATTTGGGAATGATACAAGGGAAACATTCGTGGAGAATATTCGGGAATTAACGGATGTTCTGATAGAAGATCTGCAAAAGAACCTGTGTTTTCAGTTGATATTATATATGGGATCGGTTGTTCAGAACTTTTCAAAGTTACGTTCTTCTTATGAAGAAACTTTAGTTCAGATGAAAAAGAACCCACAGGTTTATGACAAGGGGAATGAACTTGAAAAGACTGTATCTGCCGGAGAGCAGAATGTTAATTTTGAAGATGTATATGAAGAATATAATTTTAAATTGCTGATAAAAGAAATGCGAAATGGAAATTCTGAACGAGTTAAAGAAGAATTACAAAATCTTTCAAATGAAATGTTAAAACAATTGCAGGAAGCTGACAGTGTGAAATTTCAACTTTTTTATTTGAATTTTTTTAATAAGATTGCAGAAACCTGTCTTCCGGAATGTGAGGCGCATGCAGGGCAACTGGCAATGCAGTACATGGAAGGAGTGAAAAAGACTGCGGATATTGGCAATGAGGCAGAAGTAAGAGAGATATGGAAGTATTTGGAAAAGTTTGTCGAAAAGGTGGTAGAGGCGTATAAAGAAAATGATGGAAAACGCAGACATTGGTTAATGGATCAGGTTGTGCAATATGTTGAAGAAAATTATAATACGTCATTATCTACAAAGGATGTGGCGCAAAGATTTTTTGTGAATGCGTCGTATTTTAGTAAATTGTTTCATGAGCAGATGGGAATGACTTTTTCAAATTATCTGATTCATGTGCGGATGGAAAAGGCAAAGGTTATGTTAGTACGGACCAATATGAAACTTTATGATATCGCTTATGCAGTCGGGTATACAAATGTACAGTATTTTTCTACAATTTTTAAAGAAAAAGAAGGGACTACCCCTTCTCAGTACAGGCAATTACGGATTTTACCAAAAGATAAATAAGTAGGAGAAAATAAAAATGAGAAAAAAGTGGTGGATGTGTTTATTGGTGATAACGTTTTTAGGTGCGATCATGATTTATAGTGTTACAAATAGCGGTAAACGTATCGAAGGGTCTCATACAGAACCAAATGAAGGGGAACAAAGCAATTTGGAGGGAGTCCAAATTGCTTCTATTATTCTGCTGGAGGATCAGACTGAAAAAACCATGCAGGCAGCAATGCGTATTACAGCAGAAAAGTATGGGGCAACGGTTATTGAAGGTCAGAGTGGAGGAGAATTAGAACGAGAGACTACATTGATCAATCAATATGTCGAACAGGGAATAAATGCAATATGCATATATCCTGTCAGTCCTACCGGTTCGATGGCAGCGCTTGAGAAAGTGGCAAAACAGAATGTTGCGGTGTATTTGGCGGATCTAAATATGGAAAGCGAATGGCAGACCGGATATTGTGAGGCGGATCAGTATAATATCGGGAAAATGGTAGGAACTGAATGTGAAAACTATATTAAAACACATTTTCCAGATCGAAAACCCAAGGTAGCAATTGTAGAATTTAAAGCGTTACTTCCAAATACCAGTGCTGCCAGGACAGAGGGATTTTTGTCTGTAACAAGGAACCTGATCGAGATAGTGCAAGATGTCGACGCCTGGGATTCTAATACATCGACACCAATAGTCAAAGAAGTATTAGATGCCAATCCAGATCTGGATATGATATTTTGTGCGAATGAAGGCGGAACGGTAGGCGCGGTCATGGCGGTTCGTAATGCAGGGTTGGATATTCCGGTATTTGGTATTGATGTTACAGAACAGTTGGTAAATATGATGTTAGATGATGATAATATCCTGCAGGCATTAGGAGGTCAGGACCCGGTTCAGCTGGGAGAAAGGTCTATGGAAAATTTGTGCTTATATCTGATGGGACAAGAGTATGAAAGTGAGATTGTAGTTCCGGGAGTTATCTTGTCCAGGCAGCGATCGAAGGAGGCCAAAGATTATATTGAGATGACAAGAAAAGTGTTAGAAGAAGTTGTGAATTAATAAGAAAATATATCCATTTATACCCATTCAGGCATTCCGTGATTTGAATGTTTTGGATGGGTA
>CAYOSJ010000152.1:0-3252 GCA_964406595.1 uncultured Dorea sp. | reverse complement strand
ATCTTTGACTGTCTCAACGATCTTAGAAACTTGCAGACAGCAGTTACGGCAGCAAATAAAGAGAAGGCGGATGCACAGGTAGCCCTTTCTTATACACTTGGTGATGCGTACACACTGGAATATTGGACAGACATTGCCAAAAAGATCGAGGATATGGGTGCGAACTCTATCTGTATCAAGGATATGGCAGGGCTTCTTGTTCCTTATAAGGCAACAGAACTGATTGAAGCGTTAAAAGAAGCGGTCAATATCCCGATCCAGCTTCATACACACTATACGTCAGGTGTTGCTTCCATGACGTACTTAAAGGCAGTAGAGGCAGGTGTTGATGTTATCGATACAGCAATGTCACCATTCGCACTTGGAACATCTCAGCCGGCAACAGAGGTTATGGTAGAGACATTCAAGGGCACGCCGTATGACACAGGATTCGACCAGAATCTTCTGTCTGAGATCGCAGATTACTTCCGCCCGATCCGTGATAAGGCATTGGAGAGAGGACTTCTCAATCCAAAGAACATGGGTGTTAATATCAAGACACTTCTTTACCAGGTACCGGGTGGTATGTTATCAAACTTAACTTCCCAGCTTGCAGAGCAGGGTGCAGAAGATAAATTCTACGATGTTCTGGAAGAAGTACCAAGAGTAAGAAAAGACCTGGGTGAACCGCCGCTTGTAACACCATCTTCACAGATCGTCGGAACACAGGCAGTATTCAATGTTCTCATGGGCGAGCGTTATAAGATGGCTACAAAAGAGACAAAAGACATCTTAAGTGGAAAATACGGTGCAACCGTAAAACCATTCAACGAAGAAGTAGTCAAAAAAGTATTGGGAGAGAATCCTGATGTTATCACATGCCGTCCGGCAGACCTGATCCCGGATGAACTGGACACACTCCGTAAAGAATGTGAGCAGTGGAGCCAGCAGGACGAGGACGTATTATCCTACGCTCTGTTCCCACAGGTAGCAACAGATTTCTTCAAATACCGTGAAGCACAGCAGACAAAAGTAGATCAGAGTGTAGCGGATACAGAAAACGGAAGTTATCCGGTATAAGAAGTTAATGTAGGAAAGGGCAAGTGAGAAAGAGCACAAGAAACGCTCGGACGCTATCAGACCTACAACTAAGTCACGAATCCATAAGAATGCGAAAAAGGCGATGATAGCATCGTCTTTTTCGTATTCTAACGGCTTCGGACTGGATTTTCCGGTCTTCACGCTTACCCTCGCTTTTTCTTATGCTCCTTCTCACTTGCTCATTTACTGCACCAATTTTCTCGGGTTCCGTTACGGGCTTTCTTGTATGTTTCTAAATAGCATTTTATTGCACGAACTTCTTATTTGGTGATACTTTTGTTGGTGTGGATATGAAGAAATAGAAAAATAGAAGTTTATGGAGGAAAAGGTATTGAATTTAACATATAAAAGGGCAACGATTGAGGACATAGATATATTAACGGAAACAAGAATAAAAGTGTTAAGGGCAGCTAACAAATTGTCTGATGATATTGATATGAGTGAAGTGGAAAAGCAATCCTATGACTATTATAAAAAAACTCTTTGTGATGGTACACATATCGCATATTTAATATTTGATGGAAATTGTTTTGTAGGTGCTGGTGGAGTCAGCTTTTTTCAAGTAATGCCAACTTATCATAATCCAAGCGGAAAGAAAGCATATATAATGAATATGTATACACACCCCGATTACAGAAGAATGGGGATTGCATATAAAACATTGGATATGCTGATTAGCGATACTAGATGTAAGGGGATTACCTCTATTTCTTTGGAAGCAACTGCTATGGGGCGCCCTTTGTATGAGAAATATGGTTTTGTAAAAATGAATGATGAAATGGAATTGTTAGAATAACAAATACTTTGTAGTGTAGTTTCTTGCAAGTAATTCTACAGTACAATGTAGAGGATCGGAACGCTTTCATTACTATTTGTGCCTCCAACTGAAGTGGCGGAGTGGAGATTAATATAAATTTCAGTTTTGTAAAATGGGCAAGAAATAACTTATCGCGCAATGCCGACTACTACAGAATCCCTCTCATTCCTATATTTTGTAAATGAAAAACAAATCTACTTGACAACAGAAAAATGTAGATGTAATATGTATATACACGGTGCATATACACATAGGTGAAAAGGAGAAAGAAAAATGTTATACCAGAGTAATTATTTAGAAGAGCAGACTATTTTGCAAACAGCGGCAAGAATGTGTGCAGCCGCGCGAACAGCGCCCAAAGCACATGGGAAAGATACACTTCATGCTTTTGTTTTGACTGGGGAAGAAAAAGAAAAACTGGCACTAAAAATGGAGGAAATCGGAAACCGGGAAATGGGAGAAAAAATGGATACGTGGCATGGACGGGATGCGGATAATGTGCGTGCCGCTCAGGCGGTAGTCCTGGTAGGCGCGGATAAAAAGCAGCGAGGTGTTCCACATTGTGGATTTTGTGGTTTTAATGATTGCAACGGCTGTAAAAAAAACAACGGAAATTGTGGCTTTGCTTATGTTGATTTAGGTATTGCTGTTTCTTCCGCAGTATCGACAGCCGCTCTTGATAAAGTAGACAGCCGTATTATGTATTCTGTTGGAAAAGCAGCCGCAGAAATGGATTTTGCCCCGGACTGTTTATGGTTAGGCATTCCCATTTCCGTTTCTGGAAAAAACATCTTTTTTGACAGAGGAATTTTCCATGAATAAATATCAGACAGGAGAAAAATCTATGCCTAAATTATATAAAAGTGAATGTTACTGTACCAATTTAAGACGATGTGCCAATATTATTTCAGATTTTTATGACGGGGAATTGAAAGAAACTGGAATTACAATATCGCAATATTATCTGCTTATCAATTTGAAAAGACTGGAAAATGCCAACATTACACATTGGGCAGAATACGTTGGTTTAGACCGTAGTACAATGGTTCGGAATATTAAATTATTGGAATCCCGTGGCTTTATTGAACGGACAGAGGGGCATGGAAAAACTTTTGCCTTATCGGAAGTGGGTGAAATGACATTAAATGCTGCAATTCCCATTTGGGAAAAAGCCCAAAAGAAAATGGAACTATTTTGGGGTGAAGAAGATTCTAAAGCAATCTTGCGTATTGGCAGTAGACTTCAAGATATAGAAAAAGCGGACTTGAACGGTGATAAAAATGGAAGTGGCAAATAGGGGGAATAGAAATTTAGTATAGTAAAGATTATTTAGAAACATACAAGAAAGCCCGCAG
>CAYOSJ010000151.1:0-3257 GCA_964406595.1 uncultured Dorea sp. | reverse complement strand
AGATAGGAATCTGAAAGCCTTATAAAATCAGGGCTGAAGATTCCGAGAAGTTATAGAATATATAAGGAGGATTTAGTATGGCAGTTGTAGCACTTATTATTGCAGGTGGCAAAGGAAGCCGTATGCATCAGGATATACCCAAACAATTTCTTACAGTAAATGAAAAACCTGTTTTGGTTTACACGATGGAAGCATTCCAGAATCATCCGGAAATTGACGCAATTGCGGTAGTATGCCTTAAAGGGTGGGAAAAAATCTTGCGAGCTTATGCAAAACAATTTGATATTACAAAATTACAATATGTAATTACAGGTGGAAAAAATGGACAAGATTCTATTCGAAATGGAGTGTTTGAATTGGAAAAGCATTATAGCGAGGACGATATTGTTTTGATTCATGACGCGATCCGCCCCATGCTTTCTTCGGAAATTATTTCGGATTGCATTATAAAAACAAAATCTTTAGGCTCTGCAATTGCAGCTGTTCCGTGTAATGAAGCGATTCTTCAGACAGAGGATGGGAAAATTTCATCAGGCAGTTATCCGAGAAATCTGCTACGAAGAGCACAGACGCCGCAGGGATTTCCAATTGGTAAGATATGCGATGTTCACAGAAGAGCGCTTGAAGCAGGAATCACCAATTCGGTTGCTTCCTGTACCCTTATGATTGAGATGGGGGAGCAAGTTTATTTTTCAGCAGGGTCGGATAAAAATATTAAACTGACTTCGATTGAGGACTTTGATATTTTTAAGGCTCTTTTGGCAGTAAAAAGGTCAGAGTGGTTGAAATGATATAAAATTAGGAACGAAATCGTGTATATAAAGGAGACGAAAAATGAAGTATGTTAGACAGACAATGGAAAATTTCAAATTTTTAGCAGAGACAATGGATGTCGTGCTGTTTGGAAGTGGGGATTACGGTATGCGTTTCCTGAACCGTATAGGGAGGGGTACAGAGCAGGTAAAATTTATTTTGGATAATGACCGGCGAAAGCAGGGTGGAAAATTATATGGAATACCGATTGTTGCTCCTGAAACTTTAAAAGAATTGGATCCTTTACATACGCTGGTAGTCATTACTGTAAAAAATGATGTTGAGAAATTATATGAACAGCTACAGAAAATGGGAGATTACATAATTATGGTAGAAAGTATGATGCTATATAACGCATTTTCTATAGTATCGGAAACTTTATATAATCATCAAGATCAGATAAAAAAGGTTTCAGGCTTTTTATATGATGACGAATCAAGAAAAATTTACCATGAAATTATCAGAAGGCGTATACTGTTCGGAACGTGTGATTTTTCTGATCTGATAGTACGAGGGGAGTTGGAGTACCGTGTTCCTTTGCTATATAGCCAGAAAAAGCCGGAGAGTGAAGTGCTGTTAGATTGTGGGGCTTATAAGGGCGATACATTAAGAGCATTTGTGAATACTTACGGACCTGCACTTAAAAGAGTATATTCATTTGAATGTATGGAAGATTCTCTTTGTGAATTGAGACAGGTGGTATCTTCTATACAGAGGGAAGAGTATGCACCGGATATGATAGTAATGCCTTACGCATTGTCTGATCATGAGGGGACGATGTCATTTTTGAAGATTGAGAATCAACCAGCGGCCAGTCATCTTGCCGAGAGTAAGAATTATGCGAAAAATAGCGGGTGTGAAGGTGATTATGTGGAAGTAAATGTAAAGACCATAGATTCTCTGGTCCCGGAAGATGAAAAAGTAACTTTTATTAAAATGGATATTGAAGGTGGCGAGTATGGGGCGATTTTAGGAGCCAAACGTGTCATTCAGAAAAATAAACCCAGGCTTGCTATCTCAATCTACCATAATGGAGAGGATTATTATAGGCTTCCTTTATTAGTGAAGGAACTTGTACCGGAATATAAGATTGCAATTAGACATCATAAAGTGAGTCATGTGGATACAGATATGTATTGCTGGTGTTAGGTTCAGATATTATTGATGTATTGATGATAATGAAAAATGTAAGAGGTGAACTATGAAAACGATCGGATTGGTTATGATTGTCAAAAATGAGGAGCGGAGTCTTGAAAAATGTCTCTCCCGGGTCAGATCACTTGTAGATGAGATCTACATTACAGACACCGGCTCTACGGATCATACCTTGGAGATTGCCAAAAAATATCAGGCGCATCTTTCCTACTTTAAATGGAAGCATGATTTTTCTGCCGCGAGAAATTATGCTCTGGAACAGTCTTCATGCGACTGGAATCTGATTTTGGATGCGGATGAATACCTGATTTCCGGAAAACGGAAGGATTTGCAGCGTTTTGTTGAGAAAGGCGATGCTGTGGGCGCAATTTTGAGGTACGACAGTTACAGGGAGTCCAATGGAGAACTCAGTCAGAGCTGCACCTATACTACCCGTTTGATTCCCAGAGATACCTGGTTTGAGGGACGGATTCATGAGCAGGTGATCAGTCCGCTTCCTATTGTTCCAATTCCTCTTACTTTTGAACATGACGGATATCTTCAGGAAGGAAAAGGAGCGCGAAATCTGGAGATACTTTTCGATGAACTTCGAGAAACACCTGAGGATTCCTACATCTTGTATCAGGCAGCCAGTACCTTGCGGCTGATGAAGGACTATGCCCGGGCGGAGAGATATTTTGAAAAATTTTATCATCTGGTTCCTGATTCCGGCACAGGTTATCGGACAAACGGTGTTATTTCTTATATCTATACTCTTTTGGAATTGAAAAAGTATGAGGAAGGATTCAAGATTATTGAAAATGAAAAGGAGCGTCTGGCGCCGTATGCAGATTACCATTTTGCTTGTGGGGCATTTTATACGCAGGCAATCCTTTCTGATGTGCAGCGTTATGTTCGTTATCTTCCATTGATTGAATCTTCCTATATGCGCTGTATGGAGATCGGAGAAGTCCCGGAACATGAAGGCGTATATGGAAATGGGTCTTTTAAGGCTGCGTATAATCTGGGAGTGTGGTACGAAGTAAATGGTGATGTGAAAAAGGCGCTGAATTATTACAGGAAAGCACAGAGTAAGGGGTATCAGCCGGCGAAAGAGCGGATCAGGAAATTGATATGACATTACTTTGAGGAAGGTGGCTTATTAAAAAGAAAGTATCCAAAAGATTGTATGGCGGTTTACACAATCTTTCGGATACTTTCTTTTTTAGTATTTTCCTATTCTTCCCGCAGGATCTGCTGTTTCATCCTCAGCACTTCCAGATCATCAGGAAGCATGGCCTCAAGCTGCC
>CAYOSJ010000150.1:1484-3260 GCA_964406595.1 uncultured Dorea sp. | reverse complement strand
GAATTAAAAGAGCTGGAGTTACTTTTGATTACAACTGCAGAATATTATGATTCAGCTTTTAAGTCCAAAGATAGACCAGAATATGATTGGGATTTTTTGCTATCTGGAGCATCTGCCTACTTCCTACGAAAGGATTTTGGTAGTGCTAAAGTGTTGGCAGCAAGAGTAGTTGATTTAATTGATGAGGAGCGATCTCCGCAGAAATTGTTGACGAATATCTATAATTATCTTCTGGGTGGAGTGTATTTGCCATATTTGAGAGTTATAGATACCTATGAGCGAATAAATAATTTTTTCTTGGATTACTTTGGAAAGGGTAAGTCTTTAGAAGCATTAAAGTCAAACTTATGGGTATATAGAAATGAAATATATGAGAATGGAGATCCGGATAGTATATTTTATGTAGATATATTAGTGGCGGTTATTATTGTGGCGTGCGAAAATTCGTCATGGAGTCTTTTGCCGAGTAGTTCAGGTATCTTGGATGAAGAATGGGAGTCATATCTACAAAGTAAGATGTCAATAAAGATGTTATGGCCAGCACAAAGATTAATAGCCGAAAAGGGATTGTTGCGTGGAGAAAGTTCTATCGTTCAACTTCCGACAGGGGTAGGCAAGACAAGAAGTATTGAACTAATTATTAGAGCAGCTTTTTTATCTGAACGAGCGAATATTGCTATTATAGTGGCACCATTAAGAGCGTTGTGCAACGAAATAACAATGGATATGTACAAAGCTTTTGGAAATGATGTCACGATAAATCAGTTTTCTGATGTACTTCAAAATGATTTTTGGAACTTGTTTTCTGAAGATATTAAACGGCAGATACTAATATGTACGCCAGAGAAACTGAGTTATGTATTACATCATGATCCGTTTTTCTTAAGTGCTATAGATTTATTTGTGTTTGATGAAGGTCATATGTTTGATGATGGAGGGAGAGGTGCAACATATGAGTTATTAGTAACACATATACGTCAGAACATAACGAGCGAACAGCAGTTGGTTTTGCTATCTGCGGTATTGCCAAATTCAGGGGATATTGCACAGTGGTTGTTTGAGGATAGAGGTTGTTTGGCGACAGATGATAGAATTGTATCTACACCTAAATCAATAGGATTTTCATCGACACAAAGGGATATTCATTTCTTTTCTGATGATAAATCAAATGAAGATTATTATATTCCCCGAATCCTTCGAGTTGAACAATTGAAGAAGTTACCCCGAGAAAGAAGTAATAAATATTTTCCAGATTTATCATCATCTATAGATGTGGCCATTTATAATGCAATAAAGTTGTGTCATAACGGCAGTGTTGCTATCTATCTTGGGCAGCAACGTTCAATGAAAACGGTATTTGAAAGAATTATAAATTTGGATAAGCGAAACTATGATTTGAAAGCATTAAAAGATAATACAAATCAAGCAGAGCTTTCCAAAATCAAGGGATTTATAGAAAGCTATTATGGTTCAGAGCATTATTATACGAAAGCAGCGGAATTGGGTGTTTTGCCTCATTCATCTAATCTTCAAAATGGAGTTAAGCTTGTTGTTGAACATGCATTGAAGAATAAATATGTTTCTTGCGTAGTGTGTACATCGACGCTTGCACAGGGTGTGAATATCCCGATAAAATATTTATTGGTTACCAGCATTCGAAATGGATTGAAATTAGTAAAAGCTCGAGATTTTCAAAACTTGATGGGTAGAACAGCACGAGCAGGTATATACACAGAAGGAAGTATTATTATTACGGATTGCAAAATATACGACAAC
>CAYOSJ010000150.1:0-1474 GCA_964406595.1 uncultured Dorea sp. | reverse complement strand
GTGGAGGATATTTATGGAATGATTGCGTGAAGCTATTTGATACAAAATTGACAGAACCTTGTGGCAGTTCTATTCTTTCGTTAGTCCAGGATTTTAACATAGATTATGATGTGACCGTAAGTGGTGAGAAATTTATTGATATAGTGATAGATCACCTTGACGAAAGAGATTTCTTGCTTGATTACGCAAAGAAGTTAGAAAAAGCATACTTAAAAGCCAATCCCAAAAGAACACAAAATCTGATTGTGCAGGAAATATTATTGCGTCAGGATATTATATCAAATATAGAAAATTATTTGTGTTTAGTACGTTCCGCAGAGACATTGGTCAATGATAGTAAGAAAAGTATTGTGGATATTTGTACAAATACATTGGCGTATGCTATGGCAACAGAAAAAGAGAAAGAATTACTGATTAAAGTTTTTCAGAAGATAGAAGAGAATATTCAACAATATTCTGTTGAAAAATTGAGCAGATATTCTAATGCAATGTCAGGAATAGGTTTGTCTTCTCTAATAGAGGAATGGATTGTTCAGAATGAACTTACAGAGAAGATATATACAGAAACAGAACTGTTATCTGTTATTGCAGAATTGTATCTGCAAATCTGTGGAGACTTTAGATACCAAGAGCATATACAAAGCATTTGTAAAAAATGGATTGATGGCCAGACTCCAATGGAAATTAACAACAAAGAAACTATTGGAATTGCAGAAGTAGAATCATTATGTAATAAAAGAATTTCATATGAAATGAATTTTCTTATCGGCAATATCTGTGATCTGATAGAAGTTGACGGAGAAAATGAGGAGCAAGTTGATCAAAGGAACATCTTGACATTGTTACAAAAGAAAGTAAAATATGGCGTTCCAAATATGACAGCAATTTCTATTTGTGAGAGTGTTTTTAATGATCGTCTATTAGCTATAGAATTAGCTCAAATTTTATCTGATGCGAATATTGGAACGGATAAGATACTTAATATGTTGAAAGCTCATAGTGAAGAAATCTTTAGTTGTCTTGATTCGTATCCGGAATATTTCAAGGATAGATTATCTGTGTTGATGAAATAAAGGTAGCATACTATATTTACAGATTGCTGAATGTGCATTAAAAATAGATATTTCTTTTACACAAGAAATTAGAAATAGCAGATCTGTCAATTTGGTGAGGATGACACTTGGGTACAATGTCCATCAGATATTCCAAAAGATTAAGTATTAAAACAAGTGAACTTCCGGCGAAAGAGTGTATAATCGTACAATTTAAACGAAAAAAGCCTCATGATCATGAACGAAAAAGAAAGCATAATTTATTAGGCTATAGAATGGCTTATGTGAATTGAATGATGACTGATGATTCTGGTGTCGAAAGTAAAAATGATGCAATGACATTATGGATAAATACATGTTGTCTTCCATAAAATCAATTCTATGTTAAACAAAGAAAAAACATCAATCACTTTATCAAATAA
>CAYOSJ010000149.1:0-3324 GCA_964406595.1 uncultured Dorea sp. | reverse complement strand
GGGGGCTGTAAAAATGCCTCTCAGCGTTTCGTATTGTGTAAGGGTGTTTTTGACAGAAAAAAATAAAAATTTTTTCATCAAGAGGCTGTATTTATGCCCTTCATCTTTTGAATATGTGTAAGGACATTTTTGAGCCGGCAGAAAAATGTTTTTTACAACAATTAGAAATAGAAACGAGGCGAGAAAAGAATGCAATATGAATACATGAAGGAGTCAGAGCAGATGCTTCAGTACTTCCAGTTTCCGAAGTTTTTGCTCAAACTGCGCATTTCCCAAACTGCAAAATTTCTTTATATGATTTTGTATGACCGGGCACGGATATCGAGAAAGAATAGCTGGATAGACAAGTATGGAAATGTTTATCTGATATTTCCAATAGAGGAATTGTCTGTTCAAATCGGTAAATGCAAATCTTCTGTAAAAACAGCATTGAAGGAATTAGATGATGAGGGATTATTGGTTCGCAGATCCGGTGGATTTTCAAAACCCAATCATTTATATGTGAAAATTCCATCTGATGAGATAGTTTTACAGCCGGTTGACGATAAAGCGGTTGAAAAGATAGCTGCAACAGAACCGGAAAAGCAACCATCATCTGGCCGTAAAAATGGCTGTGCAGGAGTCGGAAATGTGGCACCTAGTAAAGTAACTGAGAAATATAAAAGAAATAAATATCATGAAGTAAATTATTGTTATGGGGAGGGAGAGAGTTTGTGATGAGAGAAGAAGATACCGTATGTGTAGGCAGTGATGGTTTGCGATACTGCAAAGTCTGTGGGGAAGCGAAAGAAGCTTTTTTTCCCGAGGGTGGCTTTATGGGGATGAAGAAACATTCCAGGCAATGTGCCTGTGACAGAAAAGCATATGAAGCAGAACAAAAATATTTTAAAGACAAAGAGCACCGGGAATTAGTCAAAAGAAATACGAGCATCTGTTTTGACGAGAGCAGAATGGAAGAGTGGACATTTGAAAATGCAGATATGTCAGATGCAGTCATGCATAGAGCAAAAAACTATGTTGAGAACTGGGATGAAATGAAAAGAAATCATATAGGCTGTTTGTTCTGGGGTCCGGTTGGCGCTGGAAAAAGTTTTATTGCCGGGTGCATTGCCAATGAACTTCTTAAGCAGGAAGTAACTGTAAAGATGACAAATTTTAATACTATTATCGATGATATATTTCCACTGGCAGACAAAACAGAATATATCAATGCATTGGCTGCCTATCAGCTTTTGATTATTGATGATCTTGGAGTGGAACGAAATTCAGAATATGCATTAGGAATTGTTTTTAGTGTCATAGACCGCAGGATCCGTTCGGGACGACCTTTGATCATCACGACCAATCTTCCACTGAAAGAAATAAAAAACGAGACCATGTTAGATAAAAGACGTATCTATGACCGTATTTTAGAAATGTGCACGCCTATGTATGTTGGAGGCACAAGTAAGAGAGAAGTGATTGCAAGTATGAAAATGGAGAAAGCGAAAACGTTGTTGAATACAAACAGAGGGGAGGAGGAATGCGAATGAATCATACAGAAAAAACAATACCTGTCTGGAAGAAATATTCTTTAAATGTTTCCGAAGCGGCAGAATATTATGGAATTGGAGAAAAGAGATTAAGACAGATCGCAGGTGAAAATGAAGGAGCAGATTTTATTTTGGAAGTAGGTTCTCATATCCGATTCAAAAGGAAATTATTTGAAGATTATCTGGATACAGCCAGCACAGTTTAAGTAACAGAATAGAAAAAATAGTAATGAAAATAATGTTCATTTTATCTTAGCGAAGGGAAGGTCTTGTGTTATAATGAATAAACCGAGACGGTCTTCCAAGTTAAATGAACATTTGATGAAGGAGACGAAATATTATGAGTGAAAAAAGGAGAGATCATAGAGGACGTATATTACACAATGGAGAAATACAGTTATCGGATGGCAGATATCGATTTAAGTATGTCGATGAGATGGGAAAGGAGCGCTGCGTATATAGCTGGCGCTTAGACCATAACGATGCAACTCCGAAAGGAAAACGAAGCACATCATCACTTCGGGAAATGGAAAAGAAAATCCAGGCAGATCATTTTGAGCAGATTGCAACAAATGGCGGGAATATGACAGTGCTGGAACTGGTTGAAAAATATACATCAATCAAAACCGGTGTCAGACCTACTACAGTTGCAGGATATGGAACAGTTATCAATTTATTGAAGAAAGATCCATTTGGAAAAAGAAGGATTGATACGGTTCGGATTTCGGATGCGAAATGTTGGCTGATACATCTTCAGCAGGTAGAAAAGAAAAGCTATAGTTCCATCCATTCAATCCGAGGAGTTCTTCGTCCGGCATTTCAGTTAGCGGTGGATGATGACCTAATCAGGAAAAATCCATTTCAGTTTCAGTTGATGGAAGTGGTTGTGAATGACAGTGTGACAAGAGAAGCAATCAGCAGAGCAGAGGAACGTAAGTTTCTGCGATTTGTGAAGGAGGATCCTCATTTTTGCAGGTATTATGAGGGAATCTACATATTATTCAAGACAGGCCTACGCATCTCGGAATTTTGTGGTTTAACGATTTCTGATATTGATTTTAAGGAGCATACGATCAACATCGATCATCAATTGCAGAAGAAATCAAAAATCGGATATTATATTCAAGAGACTAAAACAACCAGCGGAACGAGAAAGATACCTATGACTGCGGATGTAGAGGAATGTTTTCGGAAAATAATAGAAAAACGAAACCCGCCCAAAGCAGAACCTATGGTAGATGGAAAAAGTGGATTCTTATACTTTGATAAAAACGGAAGTATTTGTTATTCTCTGCACTGGGAGCATTACTTTCAACACATCATTCAGAAATATAATAATATATACAAAGTGCAGATGAATGTTATCACCCCGCATGTATGTCGGCACACCTATTGCTCAAATATGGCAAAATCCGGAATGAATCCAAAAGCATTGCAATATTTGATGGGCCACTCAGACATCAGCGTAACGCTGAATACATATACGCATGTAAATCTTGAGGATGCCAGGGAAGAAGTTGCCCGGATTCAGGTTGTGTAATTACGATTTTTAATTGAAAACAGCAAGGTGTAAAATGGAAAAACATACACCTTATTTTACACCTTTTGCTGACGATATTATGCGAAAATAAACCAGGTTATGCCAGAAAGCAAAAATTCACAGAGGCTTACAAAGCCCGAAATATCAAGAAAAACTAAGAAATGCGAGGTTATGCAACGATGATAAAAGTGCTCTTTATCTGCCACGGCAACATCTGCCGAAGTACAATGGCACAATTTGTTTTTCAGGACA
>CAYOSJ010000148.1:0-3360 GCA_964406595.1 uncultured Dorea sp. | reverse complement strand
AGAAATCATAGGGATTAAAACAGTGAATCACGCCATGAATTTATTGTAATAGAAATCTTTTCCCTGTAACATCTGTAAAAATTTTTGTGCAGGTTTCGAAAAGACCTGATATTTTTTCCAAATGATACCTATGGAGGCTTCAATTTTTGGTTTAAGCGGTCTGAAACAAAAATTGCTGTCTCCTGAAACATTCACAAGTTTGTCAAGACATATCGCATATCCTAATCCCTCGTCTACCATCAGCGAACCGTTAAAGAGCAGACTGTAAGTAGCTGCAATATTCAACTGATCCGGCTCTGTGTGGAAGAAACTTTTTAATTCAGAATTTTGAAATGCCTGTCGTGAGATGATCAGAGGTTTATCTGTCAGATCCTCTGCCGTAATAAACTCCTTGTTTGCAAGAGGTGCGTCACGACGCATTAAAACGCCCCAGGTATCTTTATAGTCGATCGGTATTGAGTCATATTTTGTAGTATCTATATTTCCGAAAACGATTCCAAAATCAATTAAGCCACGGTCAATGGATTCCGCAATCATTGCTTTATCACCGCTGATAATGTGGAAACTCACAAGTGGGTAGTTTTTTTGCATGGTATTCATGGCTTTTATAAAAAAACGATTTCCGTCCGTTTCGCCTGCACCGATCGTGATGTTTCCTGCAAGGGTATCGTCTGATGAAGTAATTTCATCCTCTGTTTTTTTGACAAGTTCTGTAATTTCTTCGGCACGCTTGCGTAGCATCATACCCTCCTCCGTGAGGGTTATTTTTCTGTTGCCTCTGATGAATAACTGCTTACCGAGTTCATTTTCCAAATCTTTAAGCTGGCGTGATAAAGTTGGCTGCGAAAGATGTAAAAACTCCGCGGCGCCTGAAATGCTTTCTTCTCTTGCGACAGCCAGAAAATATTGTAATACTCTCAGTTCCATAAGGCATCCTCCTTGTTTTGAATGGTAGTGTCAAAGATTACCGTCCGTATATAGTGTAACATGTTTTGCCATGCCTATCAACTATGGGAAAACATTTAATATAAGTATTTGTCATGCTGAAGAAACAGAATTATAATCATAACAGAGAAACACTTATACTCGTCATTGATGGAGAGTAGATCCTATATGAGAAAAGAGGAGCATCATGCGTGAAAATTCATCCACAGAGGCAATCATTCAAAATTTGAAAGACGCAGGCTGTGATTCCGAAACCATCGAGAACTTTATGGAAGACCTGCAAAAAGGGAAAGAAGCAAATGGTCTGAAGCGGTTGGCTGCTCACAGAAAAAATCTGCTTGATTCCCTGCACAGAGAACAGAAGTGTATCGACTGCCTTGACTATCTTGTTTATCAAATGAGAAAAGCAAATAAATAATATAATTCCGGAAAGGAGTACATGACTATGACAACGATTACAAACAAAACCTTTGATGAAGAAAGAGCCCTTTATGCAGCACAGGACATTTTCGTAAAGGACTGTGCCTTTGATGGTCCCGCCGATGGGGAAAGTGCTTTTAAAGAGGGCAGGGATATCCATGTTGATAACTGTTTTTTCAATCTCCGTTATCCGTTCTGGCACGACACTGGTCTGAAAATTGAGAATTCGGAAATGACCGACAAATGCAGAGCTTCCCTCTGGTATTCTGAAAATGTGGAAATAGGCAACACCAGGCTTCACGGTATTAAGGCATTGCGTGAATGTGCCAATATCAAAATGCGAGGCTGTGACATCATTTCGCCTGAATTTGGCTGGTCCGTCCGTGGAATCACGATGGAGAACTGTACCGCAGAGAGTGAATATTTTATGATGCGTTCCGATCACTTAAATTTCCGTGATGTTCGCTTCAAAGGAAAATACTCTTTTCAGTACATCACCGATTCCGTTTTTGAAAACTGTGTGTTCGACACAAAAGATGCTTTCTGGCATGGAAAGAATATCACAGTCAGAAACAGCGTTGTAAAAGGAGAATATCTTGCGTGGTACAGCGAAAATATCACCTTTGAGAACTGCAAGATCATCGGCACACAGCCCCTTTGCTATTGCAAAAATCTGAAACTCATAAACTGCGAAATGATAGATACTGACCTTTCTTTTGAGCGTTCTGATGTGGAAGCGACTCTTACCGCCCCAATCGTCAGCATTAAAAATCCGCTGTCCGGGCATATTTATGTTCCCGGAGTTGATGAGATCATTATGGACATAGATGAGGCAAAGGGTGAAATCATCATCGGAAAATCAGATTGCGCTTACTGTGCGTAAACACATCTTGGAAAAATTGATGATCTGTCAGGTTGGAAAGACGCACTTGGCAGTGGAGATGTTACTGTTACTTTTTCGCTATTGAATAGAAACTCTCACGAAAACCAGTAAAAAAATATTTGGAGGTATTTTAGAATGAATCAGACGCTTACATTAACAAACGAATGGGATAAGACCTTCCCGGAAAGCGAAAAGGTCAACCACAGCAAGATAACCTTTCACAATCGCTACGGCATTACACTTGCCGCCGATATGTATGTACCAAAAGATGCAGACGGTAAACTGCCGGCTCTCGCAGTCAGCGGTCCGTTTGGAGCAGTCAAGGAGCAATCGTCAGGTCTGTATGCACAGACAATGGCGGAAAGAGGATTTCTGACGGTCGCTTTTGATCCGTCTTTTACAGGAGAAAGCGGCGGAGAACCACGCTATGTTGCTTCTTCCGATATCAATACCGAGGACTTTTGTGCAGCGGTAGATTTTCTTTCTGTTCAGGAACATGTTGATCCTGATAGAATCGGCATTATCGGTATCTGCGGCTGGGGCGGCATGGCAATCAACGCTGCTGCCATTGACACAAGGATTCGGGCGACAGCCGCTATGACAATGTACGATATGACACGCTGTACTGCCAACGGCTATTTTGATTCCGAGGACAGTGAACAGGCAAGATATGAAAAACGCAAAGCGATGAACGAGCAAAGAATTGTTGATTACAAAAATGGCTTTTATGCTCTTGGCGGCGGTGTGGTTGATCCATTGCCTGATGACGCACCGTCCTTTGTCAGGGATTACTACGACTACTATAAAACAAAGCGTGGTTATCACGAAAGAAGCCTGAATTCCAACGGAGGATGGAATGTTACTTCATCTTTGTCTTTCCTGAATATGCCGATTTTGCAATACTCAAATGAAATCCGTTCTGCGGTTCTGCTGGTACACGGCGAAAATGCACACTCCTGTTATTTCAGCCGTGACGCTTTTGCAAACATGACAAAGGACAGTAAGTATACAGATAATAAAGAACTGCTGATTATCCCCGGAGTCGTACACACGGATTTGTATGATAACACAGATGTTATTCCGTTTGACGGGTTGGAGCGGTTTTTCAGAAA
>CAYOSJ010000147.1:0-3363 GCA_964406595.1 uncultured Dorea sp. | reverse complement strand
TTTCATCTGCAAACCAGCCATACTGACCACCTATCGTCCAGTTACCGTTTGCCCAAATGTCTACAACAGAAATCAGATCCCCAGACGCGACTTTCTCCTGCTGGGCGCCAACTTCAAGCGTTTTACGATTTCTAAGGAACATAAGTGTTGATTTCTCCGGCATACCACAAAATTCATATACAAATCCACTATTAATGCCGATACAGTCTGCCGCTGTACCTGGTCCATAGTTCTGCTCACAATACTCTGCCATGACGTGCAGCACGGTATATCCTGGTTCTTCCGGCTCCTTCACCCCTTCAATTCCATAATCCTGAAAGGTCTTATAAGAGTCCGGCATCGTCACCTGTATCCCCTGCTCCACCGTATATCCATAACCTTCAATCTGAAGAGTTACTGTCATGCCACAGCCTGTACGCGCCTCTTTCGTCTGTGCAGGTGTTTCTTCTTTTCCTTTTTCTGCTTCTTTTGTAGTTTCTCCTGTCACTCCTCGGACTTCTGCTGGTTTTTCTTCTTCTATTTCTTCTTCTATTTCTTCTCCTACTTCTTGTCCTACTACTTCTTCTCCTGTTGTTTCTTTCACAATTTCTTCTGGTTCTTCTGCATTTACCTGGAATACACTTCCTGCAAAAAGAAACAAAGCGAGAAATATACTGAACATTCTTGTGCTTTTCTTTTTCATTCCTGTCTCCTTTTCTACTTTTGGAAGAGGAGAAAAAGGACAGCACTTCGGCTGTCCTTCCTACACAAATAAGTCTCTGCTCACAGGCTGAAACTTTATACTACTCTTGTGTATCATCTTATCCTCACCGAAAGATTTTACTTTTCATGTCTATTGGCAGGTCTCCTGACTTAAGACTCAAACCTACTCGCCGCCTTCCCACCGGTATGATTTCCGGCAGTGGCCTATGGCTTTCGTCATCCCTTACAGTAGAGTGAGCTGTTGCGGACTTTCACCACATTCCCTTTTCATTCAGCGTAAACTGAAACCAATATTTTTTATAATATCTCTATTCTTATTCTATTGTCAACTGATTATTCTATCTTATTTTCACACATTTCATTGTTTTATACACAAAAAAAGACAGACTCACAAATTTCTTCACAAGTCTGTCTCATACCTATATACTATATTTCTTAAATTCTCTTTTCCAAGACTGCCAAAACCTTATCGTTTCAAACGGAATTGAGAAACCAGATCTTTCAACATATTAGCCTGACCTGATAATTCCTCACTGGCCGCCGCGCTTTTTTCTGCTGTAGACATATTCGACTGGACAACATCGGAGATCTTGTCGATTCCTCGGATAACCTCTTCTGTTGCTTCCGCCTGTTTTGCAGAATATTGTGCAATTCCCTCAATCAGTTTGTTTACTTCCTCTGCCTGCTCCACAACCGCCATCATGGATTCCGCCGTATCTTTTGCCATGCTATTTCCCTCTTTTACGGCCTCCACAGTCTGGTCGATCAATACCGTTGTATTTTTTGCCGCCTCCGAAGACTTCCCTGCAAGATTCCGAACCTCATCCGCCACAACTGCAAAGCCTTTTCCTGCCTCTCCGGCTCTTGCCGCTTCAACAGCTGCATTTAACGCAAGGATATTTGTCTGGAACGCAATGTCTTCAATCGTCTTAATAATACTATGTATCTCCGTAGACTTATCACTGATTCTCTGAATCGCTTCGTTCATATGCTGCATCTTTTCATTGCTTTCCAGAATATTATCTCCTACTTCTTTAGAAATCACTCTGGCTTTTTCTGCGCCTTTGGCAGTCTTTTGAATCCCGTCAGACACTTCTGCAATATGGGACGCTAACTGTTCCACCGCATCATTCTGCTCCACAGAACCCTGAGACAACATCTGAGCTCCTTCTGATACGTAACTTGCTCCTTCTGACACCTGACTTGCTGCAACACTAATCTGTCCCATGGTATCATTGAGCGCTCTGGAAATCGCCTCCAAAGACCCCTTAATCTTAGAAAACTCTCCTACATAGTCATGGGAAAGGTGGAAATCTAGATTTCCCTGGGCAAGTTCCTGCAGTTTTTCTGCAATTTCATCAATGTAATCAACATAGTCCCTCAACCGGGTCACGGTACGTCCAAAATTATCTGCCAGTTCTCCTAGTTCATCATTTGAGGAATGGCGAATTGTCTGATTCAACTCTCCCTCTGCGATTTTTGCCGCCACATGATTCAGTTCATTTACCGGTCCTCCAATGATCTTCCGTACCATAAGAATAATCAACACAACCGCAACAATCACTGCGATCACTGATATGATTCCCATCATTCCGGTCAAAGTCGTCAGGTCACTTAGAACCTCAGCCTTTGATACATACGCAACTGCCGTCCAGTCGCTGTTTGGCACCTGCTCCACCTGTATATAAGTATCATCTGCATAGACAGATAAGCCTGAAGTTCCTCCCTGTATCTGTTCATTCGCATACGCATACATATCGTCCTGAAATTCACTCATCTCACGTCCGGTCATCTCCTGATCCCTATGACCGATGATCGTACCCGTCCGTGTATCCACCAGGAAAATACCGCCGGTTTTCTCAATCTCAATCCCCGATACGATATCGGAAATAGAATCCAGATACACATCCGCCGCCGCAACACCGCGCACATTTCCTGCTTCATCTTTCAACACGCCGGACGCCCCTACCACATAGGACTGGCTGTCCTCGTCAAAATATACGTCTCCCAAAATAAAATCTTCCGATTTGATACCATCCTGATACCAGGATTTCTCCAAAGCATTAAAATCGGCTCCCGGAACAAACGATGCATGATAAAGAGAACCGTCTGTAAGTGCCACATATAGCCCCGCCGGATATGCTTCGTTCTGATCCACCGTATGACGGATATATTCCTGCATCTGGGGAATGTCCATATTTTCATATTCAATGGTATCTCTCTGCATCTCAAGCATCGTCAGCGTCTTATTCATCCATGCACCGGTCTCCTGCAACGCCTTATCTGTCGTTTCTTCCAGCAGACTCTCACTCTTTGCCAAAAGTGCGTCGGAAACCCGGTTATTCACAATCAAAAGCAGCACTGCAACCATGAGAATAATCGTTACCATAATCGCTCCCGTCAGTTTTTTTGCAATGCCTCTTTTTCTCATTTTTCTGTCCGTATCTTCTTTTTTCCCTTTCATCTCTCGTCTCCTTATTACATTTTTATTAATAAGTGGATTTAAAGTGTTGTAAGATTGTGGCACATGAAATATAAAGCAATCAGTGTCCGTATAAACATCAATTATCTTTTCTGCATTTCTTAAAATTTACCTTCTTTTGCTGCTTCCTCAATGGAAACTGCAACTGCAACAGTCATACCGACCATTGGATTGTTTCC
>CAYOSJ010000146.1:1589-3428 GCA_964406595.1 uncultured Dorea sp. | reverse complement strand
CAACCAGTATGACTATCCCCCATACAGATCCACCGGTGATGGCGTTCATCATTTTGCGGTAGCCTTCCCCGTTTTGAGAAAACCTTGCGATCATCGCAGTCTGCAAGCCGAGAACCGACATCATCGCGGATACAAAATTCAGCACCTTGGCCGCAGACAGGAGCGGACTGCCCAGTCTGCTGTATTTCACAATATTAGCGATGGACATTGCCATGGAATAAAACGTGTATAGCGCCGAAATATAAATCACATATCCCGGATAAGAATAGCCGGAATTAGTCCGCACCATCAGTACGATCATGCCGCCCATCGGAATATTCAGCAAAAAGAGCAGCCACGCAACACAGCGGTAGCGGCCGATTTCCTGTTTCTCATCACGGTGCCGGTGGTGGAACACCAGGGATGCCCGCATCCCACCCAATATCAAATAGTAAACCGCCATGGAAATGAACCATGCGGAGCGATAACGAATACCTGAGGCAAAGATGAAGGTAAGGGCGGTATATGAAATCATCGGAATGAAGAACAACACCCATTTTGGCGGATGGAACATCCTTTTCAAAATCATCTTTGCATGCTTCATGATTTAATCCCCGCTGACCTCTTTTGCCAGTTCCATAATCTCAAAGGCATACTTCTGCTTGCCCTTTTTCAGCAGTTTTTTATAAATGGGATAGTTGACGCCCATGCCGAACAGCCCGATGATTCCAATAACAACGCCCATGGCAAAAGTGGACGTAGTGCCATTCCCAATGACGTTCATGGACAGACACATTCCAACACCAGTTACCAGTGCGGCAATGATGCCAACCGTATAGGTAAACACCGTGGCCGGGAGTTTTGCTTTGGCATCCAATTTGCGGAGGGCAACTACTTTGGAAGTGTCCTTCGGCGCATATTCATTGGCGAGCTGCTCTGCATAAATTTTATCTGTGTTCATGGCTTTTTGCCTCCTTCATTTGATGGCTTCATTATATCGGAGGGGAAAGCCGGATGGAACAACACAATCGGCAATTTGTGTTGTATTCAAAAATTGGCCACATTCCAATCAGCCAGATTGCCTCAAGTAAAGTATACCATCAGCAGAAATGACATTCAACCTTCAGACATTGACAGGCAGGATGTGTCTTTCACAAGGCTTGCCTTATAGCCGCTGCCTTTGTTGGGTGTACACGATGCTCTTTATTTTCTTAGGTTATTCCCTCTTTGTCTAAAAGGGCCGCGCTTGTCAGCCATAAATAAAAAACCTTGTCAGATAACGCTTATTTTCCCTCTAAAATTTTTAACCAAGATACACAATACTGCTTTGCAAAAGAATCGAACATAATTCAAACACGGCTCCCTTTTGAAAAGGATGGCATAACAAGCCGATAGGGATTTTAAGAATTTTTCCCTGAAAAATAATGACCTATCTCCTTCATCCGCTCCGGCATATCCACATGAAACGGACAAAATTCCCTGCAATGCCCACAGCCCACACAGGCATCTGCATGGACAGATAAATTATGGTAATGGTGAACTGCCATGGGATCTCCTGCTTTCGCCAGATCATAATAGCGGCTGACTGCATTGATCTCAATTTTCTGCGGGCACGGCATACAATGGCCGCAATAGGTACATACCCCAGCCATATCCTTTTTCTGCAGGGCACCTATAAAAGAGTAATCCCGTTCTGCCTGGGAAGCCTCATAAAAACGCAGCGTTTCTTCCATTTCTTTTGCTGTAACAGCCCCTGCCAGACAGGACACAACCGCAGGACGGTCAAGGGCATACTGCAGGCATTGTGCCGTGGTCATCGCCCTCCCAAAAGGCGACAATCTTTCATCCAGAAGCTGCCCG
>CAYOSJ010000146.1:0-1489 GCA_964406595.1 uncultured Dorea sp. | reverse complement strand
CTGCCCGCGCCTCCCTCTGATTGTATCCGCAATCGTTTTGGCAGGCCATGATACCGACATGCAGGTATCAAAAAAATTGACCCCCTGATCAAACGCCGTTTCAAATATCCGTCTGATCTCTTCCGGGGCAACCTGCGCATACCCATAATTCCCTACTCCCACGCCAATGGTACTGATCTTCTGTCCATTCCTCAAAGTCCTATATTCCATCATTTCATCTCCTCATACTTTGTGTTTTTATTTCCCTATCATTTCCCAACCGCGCTTGACTTCTCCCATCTGCTATTGAAATAGTATATATAATTGATGGAAGCCACGACCACCCATGCCATTGGCTTACAGATAAAAAGAGACCTGTATCCAACCGCAGGAATATACTGCAAGGTATAAGCAAAAAGCAGGATTGGAAAAGAAAGCCACTTTATGTGTTCCACACAGTAAGAAGCGGAAAGACCCTCAATCCCAAAGGCTGACGCTATCGGTGATGCAAAGAAAAAAGTGACCGCCGATATGATAAAGGTTGAGCATACTGCCAGCATTACCGTATGTCTTAGCCCGGTACGGATGCGGTCCCGTTTTCCCACCCCAATATTCTGCGCCGTATAAGTAGGGATTGCCTGATATAAAGTCTGCATCGGCAGGTGCATATCTTAATAATGAGCATGGCATCCACCGTGTAATACATCTGCTGCAGCAGACTTCCCAAAAACAAAGGGAGCGCAAACCGCAGAATACATTTCCACGGTCTGCCCTCTGTCAAAAGAACAATGCCGCCTTTCACTGTTTTGCCGCTCCTGAAGTATTCTGTGCCAGTCCACGCAGTTTCGCAATATCTTCATCCGTCCGGTTTCCGTGGATCTCAATTTTTCCCAGTTCCGCTTCCAACAGCCGGTATTCCTCATCCGTCAGCTCCACATCTGCCGCTCCAAGGTTTTCCTTCACCCGTTCCTCCTTGCGCATTCCCGGAATCGGCACAATAAAATCTTCCTTGTGCAGCATCCATGCAAGCGAGATCTGCGCAGGTGTTGCGCCCTTCCTTTCTGCAAATTCCTGGAGCATATCGACAAGCGGCTGGTTTGCCGCAACATTATCCTTATCGAACCTCGTAATAACACGCCTTACGTCATCCCCGGAATATACTGTGTCCTTATTATATTTTCCACTCAAAAAACCGCTGGCCATCGGCGAGAAAGGCACAAAACCAATACCAAGCTCCCGACAGGCCGGAATAACCTCTTTCTCATATATCCGCTCCATCATGGAATATTCATTCTGTATGGCAGACAAAGGCGTCACTGCATTTGCCCTGCGGATCTGTCCGGCATCTGCCTGGGACATACCCCACCCACGGATCTTCCCCTTTTCAATAAGCCGGCCCATGATTTCCGCGATTTCCTCCACAGAAATGTCATTTGTGATCCGGTGCAGATAATAGAGGTCAACATAATCCATCCCCAGCCGTTTCAGGGAATCGTCCAGACGGGCTTCT
>CAYOSJ010000145.1:0-3454 GCA_964406595.1 uncultured Dorea sp. | reverse complement strand
TTGTACGATTTTCTTTACCAGTGGTTTTGCTTTCTTCTCCCGATACGACTTTGCAAATTCCATAACTGCCGCTTCTGGAAGCGTCTGCTCCGGGTCTGCGGAAAAATCTGCCGCCAGCTTCTCCATGTTCTTTACCATAGGAGCAAGTTCATTCATGCGCTTCTGGTATTTCTCCGCCTGTTTCTGCGCTTTTTCTGCTTCCTGCCAGGACTCCTGTAAATCTTCCTGTAAGGAACGAATCTCATCATCAACCTGTAACAACTGTTCATGCAAATCTTCGTTGATTTCTTGAAAAGTAGCGTTTTCTTCCTGCAATTCCCCTTTCTTCGCTTCCAGTTCTGCGACTTCCTTTGCTCGCTCCTTTTTCTCAAAGTCCAGAACGGATAAATGCTTCTCATGTGTGCCTTTGGATGATACGGGACTATTCTGCGACTCCTATCATACAACCGAACTGGGGAAACGTGACCGCACCATCATTTACATCATGGAAAAAGCAGCTTTCCCGGAATGGGTAAAAAGCCGTAAAAATCAAATCAAAAGCATATCGGAAATTTCCTGATTTTTTTCTCTGGATTTCCGACATCGGTAAAAAACCTGCAAGGAGTGTATTTTCCTTGCTTTTTTCACGCCCGAATGTGGCTCAATTTACCCAAGTATAGGCTGATATGGGTAAAAAACAGAACTGAGGTGAGGCTCTATTGCTAAAGCCAGGCACGCAGAAATTTAAACTGCTGGAGATGATTGGGATTTGCGGGGAATTCCCAGCGGATCAGTTAAGCAGGCTGTTTTCCAGTCCTTCCTATGCCGAGAAAATAATCACTGAACTCAAAGCAGAAAAGCTGGTCCGTACTCATTACAAGGATAAACTGCGCGGCTATCGATTAACCAGGCAAGCAAAGGAACTGCTGCTCTCCTACTCTCCCGCCCGCTTCACCTATTATCTGACCGGAAACACTGAGACCAACTTCATCCGAAGCGAGACGCCCAGAAGAATCCGGCTGCATCAAAAAGCAGAAACGTATCTGACATTACTTCATGCCGGCATTCCCATTTTCCCGGATGAGAAGCCCAAGATATTTTCAGAGAACCGCGAAGCCGGATGCCTTTCTTTGCGAAGCCTTCCTCTTTTTTATTCTTCCAGAGAGATCAAAGAACTTGGGGAGATTACCACAAAGATTAAAAATTCGCGAAGCATGGGCATCCTGATGGCGCCGCATTGTGTTTACGTCATTTACAACACCGGAAGCAGCATCTTGAAATGGGAATATAAAACGGAAGTCCGGCTGAACGCATTTCTGCAGCATTACCTGCAGGGCTATCCTTACTCCGGACATCCAAAAATCCGGGCCATTATGCTTGGAGCCGATATGGATACCGCCTTCCGGCTGTTAACCAGCACCGGCGGCTATAAAAGAAGTCTTTTTATGCTGGATACTTCTTTTGAACAGTTTCACTTTGTTCCAAACACTGCACAGGGAGAGGCACTATTGCAGCTTTTGGTCAATCCAAAAATGATGGCAAAACTAAACCAGCTCCTACTGTCCGATCAGAAATCTCGCAGAGGCAATCTTCCAATCGAACATGATGCCATCTGCCCAGACGGAACCCCGACGATTCTTGCTTATGATTTTGACATGCAACGAATCAACCGGTTCAATACCGGCTTGAATGTCTATGGAAAGTCAGGGAATCTCATCTGCTTTGATTTTCAGATTCCCGTATTAAAACAATATCTGACCGCAGACATCCATTATTCCAGTATTGACCTTTCCAAATTCAGAAAGGGGTTTTTACATGAATCGTAAATGGTGGAAGCTCATCTGTCTGCTTCCAATCTGCCTCTGCACATTATATGCCGGAGGCTACGTAGCCCAATTTATTCAAAACTATGCCGCATGGACTTCTGCCGGTAATTTTGCCGGCAATGGTTCTTATCCGCAGGCGCCCTCTTTACATCCGGCTGCCTGCATTAGCGGATTAACTACCTTTCCATATAATCTATATGGAATATCAATCTGCTTTCTTGCTTTCGGTCTTCTTACCTTCCTTATCATGCGGATGGGTTATGACCGCAATGGCGAGATTTTTGACAAAGAACGTAACCTGAATTACTCAAGCAAAGGAACCTATGGAACTTCCGGATTCATGACAACGGAGGAAATGCTGAAAGTGCTGGAACTGACAGACCATCCGAAGAAATGTATGGGAACCATTCTTGGAAAGCTGAATGGGAAAGCCGTATGTCTGCCGTTTAAAACACGTATGAACCGGAACATTGCGGTCTACGGTGCCAGCGGATCCATGAAATCAAGGGCTTTTGCCAGAAATATGATTTTTCAGTGCGTTGTTCGAGGAGAAAGCCTGATTATCACCGATCCAAAATCCGAACTATATGAGAGCATGTCCGTTTATCTGGAGAAGGAAGGATACACCGTTAAGATGTTTAACCTTGTTAATCCTGAAAACTCCGACAGTTGGAACTGTCTCATGGAGATCGGGGGACAGGAAACGATGGCACAGGTATTATCTGACGTTATCATACAAAATACCGGCTCCAGCAAGGGAGACCACTTCTGGGATAATGCGGAACTGAACCTGCTAAAAGCGCTTGTCCTCTATGTCGAACTGGGATTTCCAGTGGAATCCAAAAACATCGGACAAGTATACAAATTGCTGACCATGAGCTCGGAAAAAGAATTAAACAGCCTGTTCGATCTGCTTCCTGCATCGCATCCGGCAAAGATGCCCTATCTCATCTATAAGCAGTCCAGTGAAACGGTACGCTCCGGCGTGATCATGGGACTTGGTTCCAGGCTGCAGGTATTTCAAAACAAACTGATCCGGCAGATCACCGCTTTTGATGAGATCGACCTGACACTGCCGGGTAAACAGAAATGTGCTTATTTTTGCATTACCTCAGATCAGGACAGCACGTTTGATTTCCTGTCATCCCTGTTTATGACGTTTACCTTCATCAAACTGGTACGCTATGCAGATAAATACGGTGTTGACGGGAAGCTGCCTGTCCCGGTCCATATACTGGCAGATGAACTCGCCAATACAGGCGCTATCTTATCACTCAATAAGAAAATAAGTACTATACGCAGCCGGAACCTGAGTATTTCGTGCATTTTTCAGAACCTGCCACAAATGCAGAACCGATACCCATTGAACCAATGGCAGGAAATCATCGGGAATTGTGACACCCAGTTATTCTTAGGGTGTACGGATGAAGTTACGGCTGAATTTATTTCCTCCAGAAGTGGAGACGTAACGGTAGGCGTCAGTTCTGAAGCAAAGCAGCTCAATACCTGGCGTATATCTGACTATACGCCGGAATACCGTCAGACCAGATCCATTGGCAAGCGGAAGTTGCTGACTCCTGACGAGATTCTCCGTCTTCCACTCGATACCGCCCTGATCATTCTGAGAGGTCAGAAAGTTCTGAAGGTGG
>CAYOSJ010000144.1:0-3557 GCA_964406595.1 uncultured Dorea sp. | reverse complement strand
GATGGGACATGGTTTTGACAAGTACATGCAGTCGTGATAAACTAAAGAATGGTGAAAGGACAATAAACTGACAAGAGAGGTACAGATATGATAAAAGTTCAAAAATACAGCGGGCATATCAGAAACTGGGAAACCCTTGTAAAAGAACTGGGAATTGATGCTTCCCTGCCAAGGGAAGAACGCGAGGAAGCCATTTTGGTGAAAGCCTACGAGACATGGGGGCATCAGATGGCTGATTATATGCATGGAATGTTCGCATTCGCCCTGTGGGACGACGAGAAAGAAGAAATGTTCTGCCTGAGAGATCATTTTGGCACGAAGCCTTTCTATTATTATGAGACCGCAGACGGAAAGTTCCTGTGTGGGACTACTATCCGCGAGATCATGGAGGAGCCGGGATTTGTAAAAGAATTCAATGCCCGTCCGCTTCAGATATATATGAGCCTTACTTATGTGCCGGGAGAGGAAACTTTCTTTCAGGGGCTTAAGAAACTTCTGCCGGGGCGTTTCCTGGTATGGAAAGACGGAAAGGCAGAGGTCACACGTTACTGGAAACCGCAGTTCCACCCGGATGAGAGCAGATCTTTGGAAGACTGGGCGGAAGAGATACATACAACCATTCAGAAGATCATGCCGGAAGTGAAAGATGCAGACGAAAAAGCAGATTCTTTCCTTTCGGGAGGTGTGGATTCCTCTTATGTAGCAGCCATGGCTGATATCGAGATGACAGATTCCTGCGGGTATGATGAGGAACGTTTTGACGAGTCGGGACTTGCAAAGCAGACGGCAGATATTTTAGGAATCAGGAATTCCAGATGCCGCATTACCCCGGAGGAATATTTTGCGATCGTTCCTTATGTCATGTACAATATGGAACAGCCATTGGGCGACGCTTCTGCGATTGCATTTGCCCTTGGCTGCAAGGCGACCGCAGAGCATACAAAATTGTGTTATTCCGGCGAAGGTGCGGATGAATTCTTCGGCGGTTATAATATGTACCGTAATGCAGAGCGCTATGGGGATAATCTGAAGACGTTCTATGTGGGAAATACCAATATCATGAAAGAGGACGAGAAGAAACAGATCCTTAAGAATTATTATGAAGATGTGCTTCCGATCAACCTTGTGAAAGACATTTATGCCGAGACCGAAGACCTGGATCCATTGAGCAAGATGTCCAATGTGGATATCCAGATCTGGCTGGAAGGGGATATCTATCTGAATGTAGATAAAATGAGCCGCGCGGCAGGGCTTGAGATCCGTATGCCGCTGACGGACCGGAGGATCTTCGATATCGCGTCCCGTATGCCGTCAAGATATAAGGTAAATGAAGAGCAGAATAAGGTTGCCCTTCGTACGGCTGCGGCAAAGGTTCTGCCGGAAGAGATCGCATTCCGCAAGAAATTAGGATTTATCGTGCCGATCCGTATCTGGATGGCAGATGAGCGTTATAACCAGGATGTGCAGGCAAAATTCCACAGTGATATGGCAGAGAAGTTCTTTCATGTAGAAGAGATCAATAAGATCTTCGACGAATATATCGGAGGAAACTCTGACAACTGGAGAAAAGTCTGGACCATCTATACATTCCTTGTATGGTATGAGGAATATTTTGTGAAACGGTAATTTTTATAACATGTACATATCATTTAAAAATAAAAGGAGGAGATAAAAATGAAAGTATATGATTCAGTAAAAAAAGTAGAGTTAGAGGTAAACGGAACAAAGGAACTCATCGACATTATGCGAGACGGGCGTCAGGTAGATCTGTATTTAAAAGAGAAGAAATCTGATGCGGACGGTTATATGAGCTGGGACGTGGAACACTGGTCCAGCATTGATGTAAAGAGATTTATCCGCTGCTATTCCTTAGAGGGAAAAGTTCTCGGCGAATCTACAGGACATAATATCTATGATCTTGAGAATGAGTTCAAACCGGAAGAGGCAGTAAAGGTAGAGTTAAGTTAGAGATCTTACGGATAAAGAATGATGAAAGTGCAGATAATACGGCATCCTGGCGCAACAGATCGCGTCTTTCGTATTATCTGTATTTTTTTATTGTGAAAAATGTGTAAATCCTGTTGACAAACGACATTCTTAGTGATAAATTAATATTCGAAGATGTTAGCACTCCTTTAATCCGAGTGCTAACAGAAGAGAAGGGAGGAGGCAGATGATTTCAGAACACGGACTTAACGAACGGAAACTTACGATTCTGCATGCGATCATCAAGACTTATCTGGAAACAGGTGAGCCGGTAGGATCCAGGACGATTTCCAAATATACGGATCTGAACCTTAGTTCTGCAACGATCCGAAATGAGATGTCTGATCTGGAAGAACTGGGATATATCGTACAACCTCATACATCTGCCGGACGGGTTCCTTCAGATAAGGGCTACAGGCTCTATGTAGATATGCTGATGGAAGAAAAAGAGCAGGAACTAAACGAGATGCAGGAGCAGATGCTTGAAAAGGCTGACAAGATGGAGCAGTTACTTAAGCAGGCAGCGAAGGTTCTGGCAAACAGTACGAATTATGCGACGATGGTGTCCACACCCATGAGCAGCAGTGGAAATAAATTGAAATTTATCCAGCTTTCCATGGTGGATGAAGAGCAGATCATAGCAGTGATCGTGTTGAGTGGAAATGTCATCAAGAATAAGATCATCAATGTGGGAGAATCGCTTAGCAATGAGAATCTGTTAAAACTCAATATGCTGCTGAATACGACCTTGAACGGCATGGCGATCGAGGAGATCAACCTCGGACTTATCGCAAGGCTTAAGGAACAGGCGGGCATTCACAGTGAAGTGATCGGGGATGTGTTGGATGCAGTTGCAGATGCGATCCAGATCGACGAGGATATGCAGATCTACACAAGTGGTACGACGAATATTTTCAAATATCCGGAGTTGTCTGATAAGCAGAGCGCACAGGAGATCATCAGTGCTTTTGAGGAAAAACAGCAGCTTACCGAACTTGTGACACAGACGCTGGCGCAGGAAGAAAATACAGGGATTCAGGTGTATATTGGAGACGAGGCGCCGGTGCAGAATATGAAAGATTGCAGTGTTGTTACTGCAACGTACGAATTGGGCGACGGCATGAAGGGCACGATAGGTATCATAGGACCGAAGCGAATGGATTATGATAAGGTATGGACATCTATGAAACGTCTGCAAAATGAACTGGATCAGATGTTTCATCAAAAAGAATAGGAAGAAAGGTGGAAGAACCCTTGGAAAATAAGCAGGAAAAGAGCCAGGAAGAGATGGTAAAAGAAGCCGTGGAAGAAGCGAAAAAAGCAGCGGCAGAGAATCAGGAGACAAAAGCCGAAGACGGGGAAGAAGAGTGTCCGGAGGCAGAATGCAGCGAGGAAGAGGAAGCGGCAGAGGCAGAGGATTCCAGGGACAAAGATTCCGGCAAGAAATTATTTGGAAAGAAGAATAAGAAAGATAAAAAAGACGAGAAGATCGAGGAACTGACTGACAGACTCACTCGTCAGATGGCAGAGTTTGATAACTTCCGCAAGCGTACAGAGAAGGAGAAATCCCA
>CAYOSJ010000143.1:648-3729 GCA_964406595.1 uncultured Dorea sp. | reverse complement strand
CTATCTCTTGTTTTCGGTTGCTTGCTTCTTTACCGTACATGAGCATGGAAACAGGGATGTAAGCATAAAAGCACCGGGAAGATGATGTTTCATGCGAAAAAGTGGGTAATGGAAAAGTGCATCCGTCTGGGTTATGGTCAGGTGGATTTGCTTGCCAAGAAGCATACAGACAACTACTGGGTGGAAAAGCGTCTGATGAATCAGAATGCCAAGGATGGTGTGGGTGTTACTTCCAACAGAGAGCTGATTCGGGATACCATAGACAAGCTGTTGCCTTTCGTGGATTCCTTTGAGCAGATGGTGGAATGTCTGCAATTTATGTATAGCTGGAAGATTCGTGTTACGGATAAAACAGTGACATTTTCCACACCGAATATGAAGAAGGGTATTCGTGGGAACAAGCTGGGAGATGGTTATGGCAAAGCAGAGCTTGTGGAGAGAATTGCAATGGTTGTGGCAGAACGTAATGCAGAAAAAGAAGCTCGCCGTATTGCGGAGGAAGAAGCCAGACTTAAAGCAGAGGCACTTGCCAGAGAAGAAGCTACCCGAAAAGAAAAGCAGTTGCAGGAGGAGTGGAAACAGCGAGAAATTCTTTCACAGAAAAGAAAGCTGGCATATCAGCGTAATAAGGTGCAGATGGAGCTTTACAGCGCAGAGCTTGACCGTAAGGAGTGGAACACTGATTATGTGGCATATCTGGAGTTGGAGTTTATCAGAGAGGCAGCTGATTTGTCAGAGGAAGAACTTGCAGCACCTATTATGACCAGAGAAGAATTTGAGCGACAGCAGGCATTAGAATTGTATCGTGAAAAAGCTTCCAGAGCAGGGGAACTCTGGAATATGGTGTTAAATCAGCTTTCAGGTACTACCCATAAGTGGAAGTGGGAGTATATGGATTATCTGGAAGGTATCAAATACAGGGATACAGCAGATGTAACTTTAGAGGAGGCAAAGGAAGAGATACTTTCCTATGAGGAATTTGTGGAATTGAGGGTTGCAGAAGAAAATCAAGTGCAAGATTTAGAAATGGTTGCGATTCCAGTTGATACAATGGATGAGACAAAGACGATTGTAGTATCAGAGGATGTTGATGCTGAGAGTGTTGAAATGGAAGAAGCTGTATCGGAAGTGGTAGCAGATGTCCCAGAGGTAATTGATTATAGTAAGTTGACTATTGAAGAGCGTGTAGCACTTCTTCCAGTTCCTACGGATAATTATGAAGCAGAATATGATGCTTATTGTCAACGTATGGGATATACAGCAGAAAAGATGAAGAGTATTCGCTATAAGATGACTGTGTATGATGAATTCTTAGAGGAATACAATTATCGTAAAAACATTGGTAGTATTGAAGAACAGAGAAGTATGTGGAGAAGTAGAGACAAAGGAGCGAGGTGAACACTCCTTTGTCTCTAAAAAAGTGGCTAATGATTTTGAGTAGATGCTTTGTAATTTGCTACAATCTCTTTGATTTTTTCGGCAGAGTCCTTGGCAGTTTGCTTATCCTTGTTTCCAAGAGAAGCTTGACCGAAAAATATTTCTATTATTGTTTGGACAATTTCATGAGGCTGTAGATTGTTGTACATTTCAGCACCTTCTTCATATTCTTCTACTACAGTAGCTGCAAGTAGACTACCATTGTATTTTAATGGTTCGAGTTTTTCGTGTGAGCATGTTCTTAGTAATGCTCGAGTTATACTTGAAATAGTACGGGTGGCAATAATAGGGGTGTCAGATTTAAGGCGAAGTTGAATGGTTCTATTATCCAATTGGGATACAAAAGAAAAATTTCTACCATATCGATTTGAATTGGTGGAAGAGTTTGCTTCTTCACAAGCATCTTTGACAGCTTCAATTATCTCGTCATTGAAAGTGGCATTTTTATTAGATGCTGTCACATTTAACAAATAATTATACATAGAATAATCCTTTCCTTTTAGTGATTAAATAGAGTATAGCATATAATTGTCAAGCAGTCAACTAAAAACAAAAATAAAAACATTAAAGATTGTTGTTGACATATTGGAGATTGGGTGGTAATATAAAAACAAAATAAAAACATTAGAGTATTTGTTTGATGAAAGGAGGTTTTAACGATGGAATATTTCATACACAAATTTATAGAATGTGAAGGGATACCGATACAGCGCACAAGTAAAGAATGTATGGATTACTTACAAAACATATTAGGCTATTCTTTTGAAGTTGCGCGCGGAGTTCTTGGTCTTGCGGTTGCGCGAGGATATGTCGTTGTCAGTGCGTATGCTCCGGTAAAGAGTTATAATTAATTATTGTAACTATTCAGAACAGGACTGTGCTTAACCGCACAGTCCGCATGAAAAAAATAGTGGTAGCAGGCAAAAATCCAGCACTGCAGGTGCTTCTAAATGGATTTTTGATTGTAACTTTGAGGTTAGTGAATAGTTACTAATTATTTAAATTACTGGTGAGATATTATCGCTGTTAATTAATAAATCGAGAGAAAAATATAACAAAAATAATATGACAAAGGAGCGTAAGAATGGAAATTAAAATTGTAGAGACCTCATTAAATTTAAGAGTAGAGAAAAGATTAGGAAAAGTGAATAGTGATTATCTTTTATCAAAGGAGGTGGCAGAGGAACAACTAAAATTAGGAGCAGATGTGTATTGTAATGTCGAATATATGGAGTGCAATGATGCTAAATACATGGAAACGTTTGATATAGCTGGGTATGTTCCGTATAAAGGATTGGATACATTAAATCAGAGAGGCATTATGTGCATGGTTAGGAAGGAATATCCGGTAAAGGTAATAAATATGTTTGAAGATCCACATATGTTACACATTCAAGTAGAGAAAGAGGGTAAAACAATTGATATTGTCACAGTCAGAATATTGATTTCTGGTAGTAATGATGCGGATTATATTGATAGAAAGGCACAGTGGAATAAGATATTGGATTACTTAGATTCTATTGAAAACAAGGAAAATTTATGTATAACGGGAGATTTTAATCATGGAGTGATTAGCGAAAGATATAGGAAGGATCAAGCTCGTAGATTTTTTAATTATCAGATGTTTGTAGAATCGCTCGAGAA
>CAYOSJ010000143.1:0-638 GCA_964406595.1 uncultured Dorea sp. | reverse complement strand
TGTTAGAAGCGGAGTATCTGGATGTATTTGGAGAACATAGGATAATAGGGGTGCCAGACCATAGTTTGATTGTAGCCCGTGTAGCAGCTTGATGGTGATAATATGAAGAATATGATAATCGGAGTAGATTTCGACGGAACCCTATGTCATGGTAATTGGCCAGACGTAGGGGAACCTAATCGGAAATTAATTGATAAATTACTGAGACTTCAAAGAAGAGGTAATAAAATCATTTTATGGACATGCAGGGAGGGGGATGCATTACATAAAGCAATAGAATGGTGTAAAGAATTCAATTTGGTATTTGATGCGATTAATGACAACTTGCCGGAAATTAAGGAAATGTATGGCAATAATTCAAGAAAAATTAGTTGCGATATTTATATCGATGATAGAAGCTGTATTCCAAAATGGGAATAGCAATTTTAAAGAAATTTATAAAAGAATCACACTACTAGTGTATACATTTTGGTATTTGCAAACAATGTCTTAGATGAATTTTTAGTATAATAAAAGGAGGTCCCATGGACATAAAACACATTGGAAGAAATATAGCAAAATTACGTGTTTCTCGAGGGTTATCCCAAGGGGACCTGGGAAGAGAAATTGGATTAACTCCTAGTGCAATATCCAATATT
>CAYOSJ010000142.1:0-3777 GCA_964406595.1 uncultured Dorea sp. | reverse complement strand
ACAGGGTAAAATGAATCTGGGACGGGGTAAATTTAAATTTACCCCGTCCCAGATTCATTTAAAGTCTTTCGTTATTGTTTCTCATAAATTTGTATTCGGCAACGGAACGGTCAAATCCACTGATGTGAGTATAGAACCATTTGATCACGTTTTCCTCAACCTTTGCTACGAAAGCGGCAGAAGGACCTTCTTCTTCCTGGAGCATCTCATTGAGTTCTTCGATGGTTTTCTTAAATGCTTCGTGCTGTGCTTTGTGCTTGTCGTAGTCAGGATATTCGATCTCCTTCTGAAGTGCCTCTTCTGCGCCGAAGTGGAAGTCCGTGTAGTCTGCAAGATAATCCAGTGTTTTTACGGCTGTTATCTGTCCGTTCTCCAACTCACAACTGTCCAGAAGTTTGTTGATCCTGTCGATCAATTCCTTGTGTTGACTGTCAATCAACTCGTTTCCTGTGATTAAGTTGTCGCTAAATTCTGCTCTCATAATGTTTCCTCCTTAGAAATGTTAATTTATATCATGTTAATTGATGTAATAATTTTGTCGCTTTTTTTGATTCTGTTACATATACGAATGGATAGATAACGCCTGCCATCGCGAATGCTGCAACCACATCTGTCACGGAATGTTGTTTTAAGAACACGGTAGACAGGATGATGAGAACTGCCAATCCGTAGGCAGCATACTGAACCTTTCTGTGCTTTTGGCGAAGGGAACGGCTATGGGAGATCGCGATAACCGCACCAATGGAATTGAAGACATGGATGCTTGGAAGTACATTGGTGGAAGTATCCGTCGCATAAAGTGTTTTCACCATATCTACAAAAATATTGTCTCTTGCAAATTCTTCCGGCCGAAGATGCAGTCCGTTTGGAAAGACGGTGCATACAATCAAAAATACAGTCATCCCTGTGCACAAAAATGCAGCAAACCGATAAAAACCGCCTCTGTCTGTGAAGAAGAAGTAGAATGCGGTCACTATGATAAATGCAAACCATAGAAGATAAGGTATGATGAAATATTCTATAAATGGAATATAGTCGTCAAGCGGTGAATGAATGATGAAATAATGTACGTCTTCCCGCCGTTCCAGCCATAGAAACCATGGCATATAGATAAAAGCATATAACAATACCCATGCGTGGCGGTATTTTATGATAAATTGTTTTAATTTGTTCATATTATTATAAAAACCCCTTTAGAAATCAACGTCATTCTGATTCTTCTAGCATTATAGCACGAATGAAATGGATCAACAAGGAAGTTCACCGTTTGTTAATAATTTTCATAGGATTTTTCAAATATCTGCATGTCGAAATATCGGATTCCCTGTCGCAGGTCGTCTTCGTTTCGCAGTGTCCACACTGCAAATGGTACTTTTAATATATTCTTCAGAAGCCATGTATTGGGTGTGTGAAGATCCGCAAATTTATAGGAAATGAAGTCTGGTTTTCCCCAGAAGTTCAGCATCAGATGTTTTGCAAGTAACCGAAGGATATAATGTGGTTCAAAATCATATTTCGTATGATTGGATGATAACTGTCCCCGTAAAATGTGTGGTGCATGCGTACGAAACCACCGCAGCCCTTCCGTGTTGAAAGACTGCACCAGGTAAGAACCTTTATAATTCTTTAGGATTTCATAAGTGCGGGCGCACAATTCGGTTGAGCGGTTCGGCAATTTCAATTCGATTAAAAGTGGTACTTGTCCGTTGATCAGCCGCAGGGCTTCCTCAAAGGTGGGAATGCGTTCCTTCGTGCCAAGAAGAGAACACTTTTTCAGTTCGTGAAGTGTCATCTGTTCCGGCTGTCCGTTCACACCGCAGATACGCTTCAGTGTATCGTCATGGAATACGATCACCCGCTGATCTTTCGTGATATGAACGTCCAGTTCGATGCCATATCCTTTGTGAATGGCTGCTTCAAATGCGGTCATAGAATTCTCGGGAATTCCTTTTTCTTTACAATGATAACCCCGGTGTGCGAACATAGTGCCTCGATAGACAAGTATTTGACCTTTACGGGATAATCTGGGCATGATCATAGATAGATATAACCCTATAAGGACTATGAAAATTATGATAATTATAGGTGAGAACATAATAATACCTCTTTAAGCATCCATTTTATTCTGTCGGAAGTTACCCGCAGATGAGTCGTAATTTTTCAGACTCCAGGGAACAGGAGATTTCATCTGTCTTCACGAATGCCTCTCCATCGGTGTGTACCGGAAGCACAGTCTCACTCATTATGCGGACTTCCTTACAAGTATATGTGTGTACTCCTTTAAAATGTATGTGCCACCCTCTGAATGCTGTGGGAAGCAGAAGAAGTGCCTTTATCTTCGGCATGTCCGCGATCGTGATAATATCCAGACGGTCATCGGACGGGTCGGCTTTTGGGCAAAATTTAAAACCTCCGCCTTCGTAACGCTGATTCATGGCAGTGGTAAAGAATACTCTCTGAAAGGAATGTGTCACGCCATCAAGTGTAAGCGTCATAGGTTTCGGTGATAGTTTTAAGAGAAGAAAAAGAGCGATTCCCGTGTAGGAGAGTTTTCCAAGTTTTAATTTGTTCAATATTTTCTTTATATGAGAAGAAAGGTTGTGGAAACATACATCTGCATCAAAACCAATACCACAACTTACAATGAAGCGGCGAGTCATTTCCCGGCAGACAACCTTTCCGATATTAATATAAGTATACTTAGACGGTGATAAAATCTGCGCAAGCATTTCTTTCGGTTCCATGGACAGTCCCATAGAACGGGCAAAATCATTGCTTGATCCAATGGGAATATAGCCAAAAGTCACCTTGTCAAAATTGCGGATCCCGTTTACCACTTCATTGATCGTTCCATCTCCGCCGAGAGCGATAAGAGTGATCTCTTCATTCCTGGAAGTTAGTTCTGTCGCAAATTCTGTGGCATGTTCCGGATATCTCGTCATATATACTTTATAATTCAGATTTTTCTCTTTTAAAATAGTTTCCAGTTCTTCCCATGTCTTTTGCCCAAGACCGGTCCGGGCATTGGGATTTACAATAAATGCGTACATAAATTCTCCATATAGATATTGTCTATAAGCATATTAAAATAAGTAATTGGACTTCTTTATAACATAGAGTTACAATACAGTTACAAGATATTATTGTTGGTAGTTAAACTGCCGATTCCCTTCTGACGAAAATCCTTTAAGACCGCTTGCTTAAAGGATTTTTTGCTTTACAGTACTCCGTGCAGGTAACTCTTTAGTGAACGTTCCATATTTCCTTCGAAGTCAGCAACTCCATTCATCAGGCACCACTCAAAAACATTTCCAATAACGATCATACGGATATCCGTTGTAATGTCATCAAGGTCAAGTTTCGGTGTGATCACACCTGCTTTGATACATTTTTTCATATAATTGTGTACGGTTATGATTGGGTACGGACGCTCCGTGCGGATGATCGGATTTAGTGACTGATTCTTCGGCGTGTAGTAATTTGCCATGAATTCCACGCCTAATTCCCGGCAGTAACGGACATAGTTCAAGTATACATAGATGATCGCAGACACAACCCCCTCTGCGGATTCAGGCACGTCAAGAAGATCTGGATTAATGCCTGGCTGTTCTTCTATATAATAAGAGAGAAGGTCGTCTTTTGTCTTAAAATGATGATAGAAACTTCCGTTAGATACGCCTGCTTCTTCACATATATTCTTAATTGACAGTTCTTCGTAACCCTTTTTCTGAAGAATATTCTTGGCTGCACGGAATATCCGGGTCTTTGTCTCCTGTG
>CAYOSJ010000141.1:2456-3789 GCA_964406595.1 uncultured Dorea sp. | reverse complement strand
ACCATTTGAAACGAAAAAGGTATCAGCAAGTATGTAACATGATAAACCAATCATACCACATATATTTAGTATTACATATTGAAAAAATTCTTTTAGTAGAATTTCTGCTTTCATATACGTCTCCTTATAAAATAAAAAGCGTCAGAACTTTCTATCTTCTATGACCTAACGATAGAAAGTCTGACGCATAATCTCTTTACCCGGTGGCAAAAAAGCAACGTTGTTTCCAGTACGACATTATATATCAAAACAGTCTGAAAGGCAATACCCAAAATGTATAATAAAATGGGGATGAGTACGTCACGGATAGGGTACAGAATTAAACTATTTGCAAGAACTTCGATTTTCCATTTGCAGTCGAATTGGTCTGATATCTGCTCTATTGCTTTATACGAATGCAATCGGAAACAAGTGCAATGAACAGCTGTTTATGATACAATACTTATTACGAGGAGGAATCTTTTATATGGAAGATGCATGTGTACTGCAATTAAAAAACAGAAAATTTTCCGATCTTTATCTATGTTTTTGCGGTTATGCCAAATGTCAGCCGCTCCACAACTTCGGGCCAGCAGTTCGGCCTAACTATATCCTTCACTATATTTTAAAGGGTAGGGGCCGGTTTACAGTTGGAAAAGAAACCTACAACTTATGTGCCGGTCAGGGGTTCCTTATTCCACCGGAAATACAGACATATTACGAAGCAGACCGTGATGAGCCATGGACTTATCTATGGATTGGATTTGCCGGTGAGAAGGCAGGAGAATATTTGCGGGAGCTTGGACTGAGTCGAGAAAGACCCATCTTCCAATGTGAATGCAAGGAGGAATTGGAGCGGATCATCCTTAGCATGTTGGAGAAGAAGACTTATACGGTGTCAAATGAATATTTCCTGGAAGGAATTTTATATCAATTTTTCTCCGTCCTGGCACAGCATATGGAAATTGAGGCGGACAAGCAAGTAGGAAATGACAATCTCTACATCCGCAAGGCTGTGGAATACATCCAAAACCATTATTCCTATCCGATACAGATAAAAGAAATCGCAGATTATATTGGAATCAACAGAAGTTACCTTTACACTCTCTTTATGGAACAGTTCTGTCTGTCTCCAAAAGAATATCTAACAAATTTCCGCATTACCAGGGCAGCCCAGCTTCTGGAAATCACGGATTTATCAATTGAGAGCGTAGCTATGTCCTGCGGCTATCAAAATACACCCAGGTTTTCCAAAACCTTCAAAGAGTATATAGGAGTCACGCCATCTCAATATAAAAAAGAAAAAATATAACATTTTGACTGTTTTTCCCAACTTTTTGGTCTACTGCTGCTC
>CAYOSJ010000141.1:0-2356 GCA_964406595.1 uncultured Dorea sp. | reverse complement strand
AGAAAAAATATAACATTTTGACTGTTTTTCCCAACTTTTTGGTCTACTGCTGCTCCTGCCTGTTATATATAATTAAGAGGAGAAATCTAGCAAATAGTAAAATGTACGCAGGAGGCACAGGAAAAATGAAGATTGTATTTAAAGAATCAACTAAAACATTTCATATATATAATGACCAAATCAGTTACATCATGCAGGTGCTCCCAAACGGTCAGATGGGGCAACTCTATTTTGGAAAGAAAATACATGACAGAGAGGATTTTTCTTATCTTTTTGAGACTATGCCCCGTCCCATGTCATCCTGCATATTTGAAGACAACAAATCCTTCAGCCTGGATCACATTCTCCAGGAATACCCATCCTACGGAACAGGCGACTATAAAATGCCCGCGGTAAAAGTACAACAGGAAAACGGAAACAGTATTACGAATTTTATCTATAAAGGGCACAAGATCATAAAGGGAAAGCCACGCCTTGAAGGGCTTCCGGCCACCTATGTCGAAAATGAAGATGAGGCATCTACACTGATTTTATTTCTGGAGGATGAGCCGACAGGTCTTTCCCTTTCGCTTTCTTATACGATATTTGCCGATAAAGGCGTCATTGCAAGAAACGTCCGATTCGAAAACAACGGCAGAGAGAATCTGCATCTTACGACTGCCATGAGCATGTGTCTGGATCTTCCGGATCATGACTATGAATGGATGCAGTTCTCTGGGGCCTGGGCCAGGGAAAGGTATCGAAAGGTACGCCCTCTGGATGAGGGAATCTTGTCTGTGGGTAGCCGAAGAGGTCACTCCTCTCACGAGCACAATCCATTCATTATCATAACACGGCCTCATACAGATGAATTCCAAGGGGAGGCTATTGGTTTCAGCCTCATTTACAGCGGTAATTTCCTGGCCCAGGCAGAGGTTGGCTCCCACAGCACCACTAGAATCCTTATGGGAATACATCCCGACTGTTTCGATTGGAAACTGGAACCAGGAGAAACATTCCAGACACCGGAAGCCGTGATGGCCTATACGGACAAGGGTCTGAATAATCTGAGCCAGACCTTCCACCGTCTGTTTCAAAAAAGGCTGGCAAGAGGCTACTGGAGAGACAGAGAACGTCCTGTCCTCATCAATAATTGGGAAGCCACCTACATGGATTTCAATGAAGAAAAAATCCTGCAAATTGCCAAAAAAGCAAAAGATTGCGGAGTAGAGCTTTTTGTGCTGGATGATGGATGGTTCGGGAAACGCTGTACGGAACATGCAGGACTGGGCGACTGGGTGGCAAACCGGGATCGTCTGCCGGACGGAGTTGCCGGACTCTCCCGCCGTATTGAAGATCTGGGAATGAAATTCGGTCTTTGGTTTGAGCCAGAGATGGTAAATAAGGATTCCGATCTCTACCGTGCCCATCCGGACTGGATCCTCCACGTACCCGGCAGGCCATCGGCCCACGGGAGGTTTCAGTATGTGCTGGACTTCTCCAGAAAAGAGGTCGTAGACTGTATTTATGGAATGATGGAGAAAATCTTTCAGGAGTCAGACGTTTCTTATGTAAAATGGGATATGAACCGAAGTATCACTGAGTGCTACAGCCCTGTCCTCCCTGCAGACCGACAAGGAGAGGTGTTCCACCGGTACATCCTTGGCGTGTACTCTTTGTATGAGAGGCTGACAGAGAAATTTCCACACATTCTCTTTGAGTCCTGTGCAAGCGGCGGAGGACGTTTTGATCCGGGGATGCTCTATTATGCGCCCCAGGCTTGGACAAGTGATGACTCAGACGCAATAGAAAGATTGAAAATTCAGCATGGAACCTCCTACTGCTATCCGGTGAGCAGCATGGGAAGCCATGTGTCCACCGTGCCTAACCATCAAACTGGCAGGCTTACTCCTTTGCACACCAGAGCTAACGCAGCGTACTTTGGCACTTTTGGGTATGAATTGGACTTAAATACCCTGACGGAAGAGGCGCAGGAAAAGATAAAGGAACAGATCCGTTTTATGAAGAAGCATCGGCGGCTTTTCCAGTTCGGCACTTTTTACCGCCTGGAAAGTCCATTTGACGGAAATGTAACAGGATGGATGGCAGTGAGTGAGGATAAAAGAGAAGCGGCAGTCGGATGGTTCCGGGTACTTAGCGGAGCAAACCAGCCTTATTCAAGAATGCGCCTGCAAGGATTGGACGAGGACTTTTTGTACGATATCAGCGTACGGCGTGAAAAGGAGGAACCTTATGGACATTTTTACGGAGATGAGTTGATGAACATTGGGCTTGTTACATCTGATGCTGCCAGCGGGGAGATTTTTGATGGCGAAGGACTGTCAGATTTCGAATCCAGAATTTTTATTCTAAAAGC
>CAYOSJ010000140.1:0-3827 GCA_964406595.1 uncultured Dorea sp. | reverse complement strand
AATTCTTTAGGTTAGAATCGATGATGGTGTAAACGAAAAAGCAGTTTTGGCATTCCAGTGAACTGCCCCTTCGTTTACACCATTTCCGATTTGACCTAATTGAACAAAGTAAGCGTCCGGGTAGTTACTACCTATGGACTTTCAATCTTTTGTTCTTACCCATGATTATATACGATTTTCTGTGTAGAAGCCATAGAAGTCAAGTGATTCCGGATAAACGGGCATGATAACAAAACCTCAAACTTTGAGGCTTCAGAAAACTATTGGCAAATGAAATATTTAGCATCTTTGTGGTATCCGAAGCTGAGACTTTCCAAGTTTACCGCCACAGACTTTACACACGCAGACATTTATACCATAGAGATGTTTCAGTATTTCAGGCATTCCCTTACCGTGCAGTTCTGAAATATATTTTCTGCATCCGAGAAGATTCCGGCATAAAGTGAGCTTTTTTCTTTTGCTGCGGGAACAAAGAAGTCCATAATGCCGAATTCGTACAAAACGTTTTGGCGGAACATGCATCAAAAAACGTCGTATGAATTCGATGCCAGAAAGAGTCAGTTCTTTCCACTGCCCTCTGTTTCGGTAATCTTTCACAGAAAAAGTGACGGCCTCCTCATCCATACGGATGATACGATGGTTGCTAATTGCAATCCGATGGGTATATTTTCCAAGATAATCAATCACAGACTGTGCGCCATGAAAGGTTTTCTTGCAATAAGGAATCCACTCTGTAGTGTAGCAGGCATTAAGCAGTTCTTTGAATACATAATGGTTACGGTATTTTTCAGATGTCCCATGAAACTTGAGTTGATCGGTTTCCCAAAGTTTTTTCAATTCCTCCATGTATTTTCCCCGGAATACTTTGGAAATGATTCGGATTGGAAGGAAAAAATCGGTGCCTTTATCCTTCCATTCATTTTGGGATGTCAATCCTCCACCGAGCAGTATTGTATGAATATGCGGATGAAAGTTCATTTCAGAACCCCATGTATGCAGGATACAGATATATCCAACAGAAGCACCAAGATATTTGGGGTCAGCAGTCAGTTCACTAAGCGTAGCAGAAGCGGCATGATACAGGGTGTCATACAATTGTTCTTGATTACTGTAAATGACCGGATTCAAGATATCCGGAACTGTAAATACAAGATGAAAGTATGGTGCATCAAGTACATCTTCCCTGCGGGCATCCATCCACATTTCCTTCGGAACAGCCTGGCACATGGGACAACAGCGGTTACGGCAGGAGTTATAATGAATCTGAACGGCGCTGCAGTCCTCACATATGCTGACATTTGCACCATAAGCCCCGGTTTTACAATTCATGATGTTCCGGGTAACTTTTGCCTGTTCGGGGGAAGGGGAATACCTTTCAAGGTATGCCGGATAAAAGCGTAGAAAGATATCCTGTACTGTGGGCTTATTCATGATCGGCACCTTCTTTCTGGTCAAACGGACTCTGGATTCCCATCAGGGATTTGTTGCTGACATGAAGATAAACCTCCGTGGATCTCGGATCACGGTGTCCAAGCAGTGCCTGGATCTTCTGCCGTTCTACGCCTTGCTCCATGAGATGTGTTGCAAAGCTATGCCGGAGGCAGTGTGGAGTTGCTTTCGCTGGAAGTTCAGCATCAGATACAGCACGGCGCATCACCTGTTCCAGTGTACTGACTGTCAGGTAATTACCGGTAAATTTATTAGGGAACAGGATTCCCCGGGGTCGTCCTTTCTCAAACCAGTATTGTGTAAGGATATCCAGGCACCGCTTGGAAAGAATCGTATAACGATCCATCCGGTTCTTTGTATCCCGGACATGAATCTGCATATTTGCGCGGGAAATGTCATCATAATGCAGATGGATGACTTCGGAAACACGCATTCCGGAAGAATACATCGTTGCAAACATGGCTTTATATTTTATGTCATCAACAGCGTCCAACAGACGGTCGATTTGCTCAACCGTCAAAACAGTTGGAAGTTTGTGTTCCAGAATCATGCGCGGGACGGTAATGTCGTCCCAAAGGATATGCAGGACATTCCGATAGAAAAAGTGGATGGCAGAATTATAAAGGTTCAGGGTGTTGGCTTTCAGTCCTTGGTCCTTTTTTGCAAGAAGAAAAGCCCTGACATCCTGACAGGTCAACTCTTCTGGATTCTTATTTTGAAATTTTAGGAAATAAGAGACGTAGTTTTTATAGCAGGTAATGGAACGTTCTTTGAGGTTACGGATTTTTCCGGCTTCCTCAAGCTGTTCTAAATATTTTTCGTACATAATAAAATCCTCCATGTAAAATCAGTATTGATCAAAAACACTGCTTTACACGGAGGTGCATTCGGGTCATAAAACCGCTTGCCAATCAAGCGGAAGGATGATATTCTTTTCATAGGCAGTGGGAAGGTCGATCCTGTTTGATTGTTGATTGTGGTGATTTAACAATACTACTATTAGGACTTGCTTTCCACTGTTTTTTGCTACAGAAAACAGAAAATCGTTATGCCACAGCCTTGGCAGGCCATCGCACAGCGATTTTGTTCAATTCCGGTTTATCTGTCACTTCCAACACCAAAATTATATCTCAACTCTTCACAAATTTCCATACACAGTAATACCCTATTTTCATCCATAAAAACGACAGGCAGGATATCCGGAGATCCCCGGAACCTGCCCGCTGTTTTTTTAATCTTTGTGCTGACCTCTACCCCGTTGCGGAAAGTGAACACCACCATGCAATTGGAATAGGCCGTTGCGAAATCCACAAGCCTGTAAAATAATTTCCCATTGGCAAATGGGTATCTGTCGTTTTATGACTATTATATCCACTCAAAGTTTTCTTTGCCTGCACCTACTTCAAAGTGATATTTTCCGATGCCAAGATCAATGCCTGAAAAATGTCCGTTCCCTGCTGAGATAGACACTTTATTTCCATCGCCGGATACAACATAAGGCTGTTTATTCAGCGCTGTTGGAGCATAAAGCAGCGCATCAACACCATCAATAAACCATTGCGGCGCTTTACCGTTATATCGGCTGATTTCGGCTGCAGTTTTAGATTTATGTGGAACTCCCTGTGTCTTACCATATCCAATCGCAATAACACCGTTTACACGCACATCCTTATTATTAAGGTTTTTTAATGCACCCTTGCCATTAAACATACCTCCAACCCACCATGTGTTAAGCCCAAGTGTCTGTGCATAAAGAATCAAGTCAGCACCGCAATAGCCCAGCTTTTCATCAAGGTTGGGAGCATCTACTCCTGCAAGAACAATATAATTGTTTACTGTCTTTGAAAGCAGTAATTTTGCCATACTGCCGATACCGTCAGAATTACCAACCACTAAAGCAAGATGAAGATTATATTTTTTATTATTTTCAGTAATCCGTGCATTCAACGATTCCACGATATCTGTGGGGATTGTCTTATCGGTATATTGTCTTACCATGTGCCTTTCTTTGATTGCTTCTTTAATTGTCATATTTGTCCTCCATAAATTCGACTATTTGCAGCTCCCCTGCAAATCCGTGCAAAATTAGTTTCTATGTTTAACCGAAGCCTTTTTCCCATGTGCCAGTATGTGTAATATAGTCAGGATCAAAAACAAAATTGCCGTTGCCCTGTGCAGATCTGCAGCATACATGATTCCGCTTATCATCACTATCAAAAAATCAAAGAGCAAGAGTACATTCAATACAGTCCGTCCCCAACTTGTACGACTGTATGTCCCTTTACCAATACCTGCCCACCACAGCAAGTTCAAAATATTGTGAAAATTCTCCCTTACTGTGCCAGACCAGCTTTTGTCAGGAAATCTTTCACATCATC
>CAYOSJ010000139.1:0-3860 GCA_964406595.1 uncultured Dorea sp. | reverse complement strand
ATTTTTCTTATAAGGAATTCTCATTTTGACTTGTACTATTTATATTCTAACACCAGAACAACAGGAGATTGTATTGCTCTGCCGTCAGTTCCATGTTCAGTTCCTTTCCCGCATTTATAACTTCGATATAACTTAATTTGTTCTCAATAATGTCCCGGAAAAGTTTCGTCTTCTTGTTCCCGCGTTCTTCCTGCATCTCTTTTTTGAACTGTTCCATATATTCCTGCCGCTTACGCTCTTCCTTGATCATGGACTTGATATTGTCAAGAGTCTCCAGAATCCCACTGCCGTCGATCGGTTTTAAGAGATAATCCGTAATTCCGATACTGATCGCTTCTTTCGCATACTCAAACTCATCATATCCACTTAAGATCACGATCTTTACCGCCGGCATCTCCTGCTTGATCAGCCTGCTAAGTTCCAGTCCATCCATAAATGGCATCTTTATATCCGTGATCACAATATCCGGTCTTGTCTTTTGAATCATCGGATAAGCAAGTTCTCCGTCACTTGCCTCCCCCACAAATTCAAATCCATTCTCCTCCCACTTGATCCGCTTTTTTATACCATTTCTTACAATCGCCTCATCTTCTACAAGAAAAACCTTTATCATGTTCTTTTCCCTTTCTATTCTCAAGAATTAAAGAAAACTTAAGTTCACTTATAGAATATCCCATCTGCAGGTAAAAGTAAATTTGATTTTTTTCTGGAGATGGCAGAATTCAAATTTCATTTTTGAGGTAGAACTTTCTCTATTAATGCCAATTGTATAAGATGATAAGAAATGTTATACTACAAATACAAAAAGGAATAATATTGATGATGCCAAAAGAACAGGAGGTATGCTATATGACAGCAATCAGACAGGAAGCAATTCAAATGCTGGAAAAAATACCAGAAGATAAATTGAGTTTTGTGATTCAGATTATGCAGGGCGTGAATGGGCTATTAGGAACATCTGACACAAAAGAAAAAGAGGTTGTAGATTTGAATCAGTTTGTTATGGAATCAACAGAGCGTGGACAGAATGCAGATAAATATGTAAGGGAGTTACGAAATAATGACAGATTTTAAAAAGGTATTTATTGACACAGCACCGATCATATATTTTTTGGAAAATAGTTCCTTATATATGGAATCAATGAGAACGTTTTTTGCAAGATGTATGAAAGAAAATATACAGATTGTGACTTCTGCACTTACTGTTGAGGAATATCTTGTGTTGCCATATAGTAATAGTAAAATAGAATATGTGGATAACTTTAAGAGATTTATTAAGTACATGAATATTGAAATAGTTGATATTGATTCAACAATAGCGGAACAAGGGGCAAAGATTAGAGGACAATATAAAAACTTTAAAGCTATGGATGCTTTACAGATTGCAACAGCAATAGTGGAAAAATGTGATATGTTTTTTACAAATGATAAGCAACTTCGACAAGAAAAAGAACTTCCGTGTATGACAATGGAAGATATATAGTAAGCGGAAAACAAGTATTTGAATATCATCCTCGCTGGAAACTCCCATCATTTCGGCGGTCCCAACTCGCAGTTCCAGCAAAAGCAGTCTGCGCTTTGCAGACTGCTTTTGCTATATTAAATTCCGATTTCATCTGGTAATAATCCTTCAATCCTAATACTGCTGTATCACCACGACCATTTACCGTAATAATAACAGGCGTTTTCTCTTCATGACATTGTTTGGATATTTCGCTATAATGGTTTCTTAAACGTAAAGTGAATTTTTAAACGCACCAAATTTCTTTAAATTGGTGGCTTCCAAGTCTTAGAATAATCAAAAAGACGGTAATGTGTATTTCTGCCTTTTCCCTCCTGGACAATCTGCCCACTCTCTGTCATTCGTTTTAATACTCGTCCACAGGTTGTCTGGCTGATTCCCAGCGTCCGTTCCAAATCTTTTCTTGTGAAAGTACCTTGTTTTTTTGCAAGATCGATCACTAAATCATCCTGTACATTAGTTGTATGTTTATTTATAGCCTGTTCTTTCTGTTCGGTATGCACATTCAAATTTGGAAGGATAATCTTAAACGCGTTGTCTGATGTTTCGACTTTAGGTTCTTTCCCGGTTCCAGAATAGGCATCCTGAATCTTCAGCATTCCGGTTCCATAGGCTTCAATCAATTCCAAACGATAAAATATATTTGCCAGTTTTACATTCCGGCATACAGAAATTCCCATCATAACATCATTCAGCGTCACACCGCTTACAAGACCTCCAATAGAAGTAAACTCAATCCGATCTTCGTAAAGGCTGATAAAAGTGCTGGCACGGAAAGAATATTCACGATGCACCAGCAGATTCAGAAGAGCTTCCCTGACCGCTGTCTCCGGGTAATCTCTCTGATCGATCCGACGCAGTTTTTGGAAAGTGGAGTGAGTCTGATTGCGAAAGTCGATATAATTATAGACTTCATCCATCTGTCGGAACAGAGAACCTGAAAATTCTTTCCGATCCTTAAATTCCTTTTGAGTAGTTCCCTCAAAAGCTGCAACCTTGATCGTATGCACACACTGATCGGACAACAGCAGCCCCAGGTTTGTATAAACTCCGTCATGGGTCATGATCCCCAGCGTTTTCATTTGGCTTTCCCCAAACAAGATATTCCTTTCGGAAAATTCCCTTTGTGCCGCTTCAAAAGTTAGATTCTGTTCCAGAGACCGCATTTCTTCAAAATGGTCTCCATCAGTCTCTTTAATCATTTGCCGGATTGCGGTGTTGGTAGCCGGCGCAGAGGAATATCCCTGACGGACAAAAACGCCTTCCGGTCTCAGACCTTTCTTGGCGATATAATAAGGGCGTTCTGTTCCCTGCTGAATATCAATGGCAACAATCTGTTTCCCGTTCTCGTTCAACGTCTTGTAATGCAGGAACATTGTTAAATCCGGCTTGATCGCATCTCGTACCATATTGCTGATCTGTAAGGCAATTTCGTCCGGATTATCCACTCCGACCACAGTTCCATCATCCTGGACGCCAATATACAGTTTACCGCCCTCACAATTTGCAAAAGCAATAATCTCTTTCTTTATATCCTCTACCACAACAGACTTTAATTCCACGGTCTCGCTTTCCTGAAATACCATCTGCTCACCTCCTGAAAGTATTCTACCCATATTCTAACCATTCTAACCATAATTTTCAACTGATGATTAGAAAAATGGTTAGAAAAAATGAAAAGGGAACAAATTTAATCTTTCTTTTTAATTCAAGGCTGTTTACTTTCCGCTGCCCTTTCTTCTTTATTACATTACATAGAAATTATTAAAAAGACTGGCTGATAGCATGGGAATGACTTTGAAATTAGAGCCAGCCTGATAAACGGACTGGCTTATTTTACGTTATAAATCCATAGAAGGTGAAAGCGATTTTATGGTGAAAATAATGAAGTCACCTTTCTATTTATGATTGTCTTTGCCCTTGCTCTATGGTAGAATACTCCACAAGGACAACCGTGTTGCAGGGTGGGCTGACCTCTCATTTTTACAGAATGGGGGTGATGCCTATGAAAAATCATTTTGATTTTAAGGATTTAATGACCTTTGGTCTTTTCCTTTTGGCATTGCTTACATTCGTTTTTACGTTTTGTAAGTAACCATACATAGAAAAACCACCCCTAAACTTTGACCGAGTAGCAGGGTGGATTTTTCTATTCACATTATTTGGTCAACCCACCTTGTGGGCGGTTGTTCCTTTTATATGTCTAATATAACATTCCTCTCTTATTTTTTCAAGAAGAAAATCTTTTCCATTACAATTCTCATACTCGTTTCTTCTCTCTAACGGGAGTTTGACACTTTCTTTCTAACCTCATAATGCACAAACCTTTTATTTAAGC
>CAYOSJ010000138.1:0-3897 GCA_964406595.1 uncultured Dorea sp. | reverse complement strand
CCCCCCCCCCCCCCCCCCCCCCCCCCCCCCCCCCCCCCCCCCCCCCCCCAAGACACCCCGACCCCAAACAAACACCAACAAACTTTGAAGAAGTAAGTTATGGATATAATATGGAAGAGGCAATGGAAGAGGCTTCCCGTTGTATCAACTGTAAGAATGCACAGTGTATCAAGGGATGTCCGGTATCCATCAACATTCCCGGATTTATCGCACAGGTAAAAGAAGGAAATATTGAAGAAGCTTACAAAGTGATCGGAGAATCTTCCGCACTTCCGGCGATCTGCGGACGTGTATGTCCTCAGGAATCCCAGTGTGAGTGCAAATGTATCCGCGGAATTAAAGGAGACCCGGTATCTATCGGTAAACTGGAGAGATTCGTTGCAGATTACGCATTAGAGCATGATATCAAACCTGCAAAGGCAGAGAAGATGAATGGACATAAAGTGGCTGTGATCGGTTCTGGCCCGTCCGGTCTTACATGCGCAGGTGATCTGGCAAAATTAGGATATGAAGTAACTGTATTCGAGGCGCTTCATGAGTTAGGCGGCGTACTTGTATATGGTATTCCTGAATTCCGTCTCCCGAAAGAGAAAGTTGTTAAAAAAGAAATTGAGAAAGTAAAAGAATTAGGCGTTAAGTTTGAGACAAACGTTGTAATCGGAAAGTCTACAACGATCGACCAGTTAATGGAAGAGGAAGACTTTGAGGCAGTATTTATCGGATCCGGCGCAGGACTTCCAATGTTCATGGGAATTCCGGGCGAGACAGCCAACGGAGTGTTCTCCGCAAACGAATACCTGACAAGAAGCAATCTTATGAAGGCATTTGATGACAATTATGATACACCGATCGCAGCAGGTAAGAAAGTTGCTGTTGTCGGCGGTGGAAACGTTGCTATGGATGCAGCAAGAACAGCACTTCGTCTCGGCGCTGAGGTACACATCGTATACCGTCGTAGCGAAGCAGAACTTCCAGCACGAGTAGAAGAAGTTCATCATGCAAAAGAAGAAGGCGTTATTTTTGATCTTCTCACAAACCCGAAGGAAATTCTCGTAGATGAGAACGGCTGGGTAAAGGGCATGAAAGTGATAAAGATGGAGCTTGGCGAGCCTGATGCTTCCGGAAGAAGACGTCCGGTAGAGATCGAAGGTTCTGAGTACGAGATTGAACTTGATACAGTTATCATGTCACTCGGAACATCTCCAAACCCATTGATCGCATCTACAACAAAAGGTCTTGAGACAAACAAGAGAAGATGTATCGTGGCTGAGGAAGAAAATGGACAGACATCAAAGGCTGCTGTATTTGCAGGCGGAGATGCCGTAACAGGCGCCGCTACAGTTATCCTTGCTATGGGAGCTGGTAAAGCAGGTGCAAAAGGTATTCATGAGTTATTATCTCAGAAATAATTTTAATCTTAATCTGGGACGGGGTAAATTTAAATTTACCCCGTCCCAAATTGTAAAGACAGGGGCTGTGTATGAATACAAATATTTTATTGGGACTTTTGATTCCGTTTATCGGAACTACTGCAGGCGCGGCCTGCGTTTTCTTTGTGAGAAATGAATTAAAACCAGGGATTCAAAAAACACTTCTTGGATTTGCGGCGGGTGTTATGGTGGCGGCTTCTGTATGGTCTCTCCTTATTCCGGCAATGGAAATGTCAGAGCCCATGGGGAAACTTTCTTTCATTCCTGCGGCAGTAGGATTTCTGCTGGGAATTGGTTTTTTGTTGTTATTGGATCAGGTGATTCCCCATCTTCATGTTGGTTCTGACGAGTGTGAAGGTCCGGCATGTTCTTTAAAAAAATCAACGATGCTGATATTGGCGGTCACTATCCATAATATACCGGAAGGGATCTCCAGCGGCGCAGTGTTTGCCGGATTCTTGACAGGGAATACGGATGTTACGATCGCGGGAGCCTTTGCACTGGCGATCGGGATCGCGATTCAGAATCTTCCGGAGGGATTCATCGTATCGTTGCCCGTCCGTGAGGAACGGGGAAGCAAAAAGGCATTTTTCTCAGGAACTTTGTCGGGAATCGTAGAACCAATCGCCGGAGGGATCACGCTTCTTTTTGCAGCGTACATTACTCCTGTGCTTCCATATCTGCTGGCATTTGCTGCAGGAGCCATGATTTATGTTGTGGTGGAGGAACTGGTGCCGGAATCCGCAGAAGGAGAACACAGCAATATCGGAACGATTGGATTTGCGGCAGGTTTCGTGCTGATGATGATATTGGACGTGGCACTTGGATAATAGAAGCATGCAGATTGTTTTGAGGATAAGGAATTCACAGGTAACATGAAGATTACAATAGTAACCGTAGGAAAATTAAAAGAGAATTATCTGAAGGATGCGATCGCAGAATACAGGAAACGTCTCAGTAAATATTGCAAATTGGAAATCGTGGAAGTGGCAGATGAGAAAACTCCCGATAATGCCAGTGAGACTGTAGAAGAGATGATACGAGATAAAGAGGCGGAGCGTATCTTAAAACATATAAAACCGGACACCTATGTGATAACACTTGAGATAGAGGGAAAACAACTGACATCCGAGCAATTGGCAGATAAGATTGAAAGCCTCGGCATACAGGGAAAAAGCCACATTACATTTATTATAGGTGGTTCTATCGGGCTTGGGAAAGAAGTGCTGGAGAAGTCTGATTATGCGCTGAGTTTTTCGAAGATGACGTTTCCCCATCAGTTGATGCGGGTGATACTTTTAGAGCAGGTATATCGAAGTTATCGGATCATAAGTGGGGAACCATATCATAAGTAAATGAGGTTTTTTATCTTTGAACTATATCGAAAGGTCGTTTTGACATTATTATGCAGTTGAGAAAAATGGAAGACAGGTAAGAGTTGAATCTACGAATGTTTACGATAAGAAATTTGATTCAGAGTTGTCTGATAGAACTTAAGGATGTAGATAAAGTAAGAAGGTAATGGAACCATGAAAAGGAGTTTCGTGTTTCATTACTTTCTTTGCTATGGTAGAATGTAAATATAGAAATCAAGGAAAAAATTAGTTATTATAGAGATGTGAGGTGGAATATGGGATATACCAGAAATGATATTATTCGTAAATGTAAAAAGGAAATATTAAATGTTTCAAATTTTTATAAAGCGGATTTTATCAATTACCGGGGTAAAACATTAGATACTGGTGAATTCTATACGGAAATCATTGCTGAATTTGTCTGTAGATATTTAGATGAGTTTGAAAAAATCTCGAAGATTACAAGAGAATCTTCATATAAAACAAGTAGACATGATGGGAACTATTCTGCCACATCAAATCGATTAGAAGAAATAACAGCGATGCAAATGTTCAATCAATGCAAACAAGGTTTTAAATTCAATTTTATTGGGGAAATTATTGATTATCAGACTCCACTAAAGAATAAAAAAACGGATGACGCAGGTAAAATTGATTTACTTTCTGTAAAAGATGATACGGTATTGATATTGGAACTTAAGAAAGAAGATAGTGTTGAAACTATGCTTCGATGTGCATTAGAAGGTTTTACATATTTAAAAACGATAGATACAGATAAATTGATTGCGGATTTTCAGTTAAAAGGAATTAATAAAGTATGTGCATCTCCATTTGTATTTCTGGGAAAGCACCAATGGAAAGAAATGCAGGAGCATAGACCGCAATTAATGCGGCTGATGAAGTTGATAGATAGCAAGCCTTATTACATAAGTATGCAGGAAAATAAATTTGTGATTACGGAGGGTTAATTAAATGGATAAGTTGGATTTCAGGGAAAAAATCTGGGGAGGGATTTTTGGGGTTATCTCAATCTTGGCAGCATTAGGTGAAATGTTTGTCAATGGAATATCTGCAACATCTATACTAGGTGCAATTAAGGATATTTTTGGGAC
>CAYOSJ010000137.1:0-3941 GCA_964406595.1 uncultured Dorea sp. | reverse complement strand
TGCGGGTAAAAACACCTGCCAGACACCCCATCATGCCCCATGCCGTCATCTGCCAAAGTGTCCAGGGACCCTGCCCCAACAGCATATTACTTGCTAATGCGGATAAAGAACCTGTCAGGAACCCTGCCAGCGGCCCAAACTGCATTCCTGCGATGATCACGACTGCACTATTGGGGTTAAAACTTGGTATTGCCGCAAAAGAAGCGCGTCCAAGAGCGCCGATCACACTTAAGACTGCGATCGGCATCAAATCTCTTGGTTTTGGCTTTTTCTGTTCAAATACTACAAAAAATGCGATCTGAACAAAGATTAAAATCAGCGGCACAATGATTTTTAAGGTGTCCGTACATAACTCCATTGCACATAATCTCCATCCTGAAGCGTATAATTAACACAACTTGTATTCGGTTCTGAGCCATTCACATAATATTTCCAGCCACTCTGAGAGCCAAACATTCCTTCGCTTAATCCTCCGATCGCATTCACATAACTTTTTCCACTATGGCTTATACCGGACGCTGCCAGCGCATCATAAACTGTAGTTCCCTCATTCAGCGTCATAACTGCACTGTAAGACACGGAACCATCTGCATTGGCCGATTCAATCGTAAAATATATCTCGATGATCCCCTTTGACGAACTGCTGCCTGCTGAACTGGAAGCGCCTGAATCCCCCGCATTGCCTGATGCGCTCTGCTCTCCTCCCTGGGCAGCCTGAAACGTCTGTACGGTTCCATCTTCCCCCATGATTTCCATAGTATCAGAGGAAACTTGTCCTTCCTCCGTTTGTTCGGAAGAAGGACGAAGCCCTTGTGGAATGTCACCTTTTTTTTCTTCCTTTTTCTCTGTTTTTTTCTCTTCACGAACCGTCTGGACTTCTTTTGTCTTGTCAGCGTCCTCAGAAGATGACGCAGTATTTATCCCACACGCAGACAGTGAAACCACAAGTAAACATATCACTGCAAAAATACAATTTTTTATTCTTCCCATGTTTCTTTCCTCTTTCTTGCACGCACCATTTTAACTGCAAATAGTCCTCCAGGCAATACACCCGCTCCAAGTCCCAGCAATAAATATATCCATAGCGTAACATTTTTCTCTGCTTCTTTTGGAAACAATTCTTCTGGAATGGCTATTTTTTCTGCTTCTTCTGCTTCCGCTGCTTCCTGATCAGCCAAAATAAATTCTCCGCCATGTTCCAACACAAACATGCCGTAAGGTTTCTCCACAACCACTTCCTGTGCCTGATCATTCTGAGATAAGTCATACAGATACAGGTTCTCGGATGTTTCAAACTGCCTGCCTAACTGGTAAACAACCGTGATCTTCCCCGGAAGCGGTTCTTTCTGCATATACATGAACTGCTGGTAATTTCCATATTTTATAGCCTTTTCCTTTGAGAGTGTCGATTCCAACTCTATGAGTTTCGTCGTCAAAGACGCATCTACACTGGTAACATCAACGCCCTTTATACTCAGCGTATAAGTTCCACAGTCAAAAATCAGAGTAAATTCTGGATACTCTGCTAGTTTTTTAAATACCTCTGCTCCTATCGCTTCTGGTGGATTTTTAATCGTCAGACTATTTTCTTTCTTCTCATAACTCCTCTGAATAGCACTTATGATGTTATCTTCAACAGACTTAGTCTCGCCGGCTGCATTGACTCTCATCATTTGTTTTTGAGGAGTAAATTTCTCTATTGTTTTGGAAGGTGTATCCTTTCCCTCTTCTTTTTCCGGTGCTACCGGTTTTTCTATTTTTTTTGCACTGACTGCATAGAGATAACCGGCATCATTTGCATAGTAAATCGTTCCATCTGCACCAATAACAACTTTGCTCATAGAATACTGCTGATGTGCAGGCGTATAGATCTTATTCAACGTAATTTTATTATTTCCTGTTACTTTCGCAGCATACAGACACCCCTCCGGACCATTTTCTGTAAAATACAGATACACATCATTGTAGGCAGTCGTTACCGTCGGCGTATTCAATACATACTTTGTTTTCTCCTTCGCTAAAAGATTCAGATCTCTGTCATAAACTGCTAAAAATCCTCCGTTATCAAAACTGCCTCCTGTAACATACACTTTTCCCCCTGTAACGACCGGAGAAGTATTGGTACTTTCAGGAAGTCCTGCCTGAGCCGCAATGCTGATTCCACCAGCATCAGAAACTGACAGTTTATACAATTTCTTTCCCTGTGTTGCTGTCCAGATATACCCATCTGCATACACCAGAGGGCTTCTGATCTTACCTTCTATCTGGCAGAAAGATAACTCTTGTCCTCCTTTGCAGTCTCTTACTGATATACGTCCATCATCTCCGCCGATGATCACTTTATCGCCTATGGTAACTGCACCGGAACCGTAATAACTCTGCTCTTTATTATCTGTCTTCCAAAGACAGGTAACCTCTTCTTGTTCCTTATCCACATCAAGGTCTATGGTGTCAAAAACCGCAAAACAACCGGCAGGCGTAACCCAGTCACCATCAGAGTAACCAACGTATAATCTATTATGATCATAATGCAGCACGCCGTTTACACTCAACATTTCTCCCAAAACTGCCGGACTTTTCATAATATACAAAGACCGGAGTGTCTCGGCATTGAAACACTGCACATCTCCATTTCCAAGTGGAACAAAGATCATTCCGCCACCATAGATAATATTACTGTAAAAACCAACCTGTGAAGAAAGCGCCGTGGACGCTTTTACTTTTCCTGTCTTCGCATCTAGCATTTCAATCTTATGATTGCGGACTGCATAGATCGTATGATTGACAAGAATGGGAGTTCCTGCATATATGCTTCCCCAATTATCCGGCGCATTTGAAAAACTTTCCCACAGAAGAGATCCCTCCTCTGTCGGTGCCTTCGCATCTACCACAGCATTATTATTCTTATCACCCAAATGTGCTCCCCATACAATATCAGGCAGATCCGGGAGCGGCTTTCCTGGATTTCCACGCTTAACAGTAATCGTGACCGTCCCTGCGGTCGTTCCCAGCGTCTCCAATTTTATTTCCTGCGGGACAAGTTCTTTGCTATCAGCCATCAACCACGATTCTGCGAAAAAGAGAGAATCAGAAACTGTAACCTTCGTCTCTGTCTTCTCCTTACCATCCTGTCCTGTGACCATAAATCTTACTACAGTAACACCTTCTGCCGCCCTGCCACGGACAGTCAGTTTTTCTACTCCTTCTTTCACATAGACAGTATAAGAATCTATACCTTTCTCATACGTCAATGTGCCGGGCTCTACAGATAATTCTGTAAATAATGCCTTCCCTACAACCGTTACGGCAATCTTTTTCTCCGTCCTGGCTTCGCTCCTTACATTCTGCGTATTTCTTGTAATCGCAGCCGTCAACGTCACCCGTTGGTCTGCCCCCACCGGACAGGTAACCTTTGCCTGGTTTCCTGTAATCTGAATGAAATCGGTATTGGAACTTTCCCATGAAATCATTGTTTGATAACTTCCCTTAACAGGAAGTGTAAAATCTCCGGTAATCCGATCTATATCTACCACTTGCAAAAGTTGGCTTTCCAAACGTTCTCCTGCCTTCTCTACCGCTTCTTCATCTGTCAGTTCTTTTCCCGGCGTTACCGTCAGTGTTCCATGGGGCGGCACCAGATCCCACGGATACGAGCCGTCCGTATCATAATAGGAAGATCTTCTCTGCGCCGTTACCATGTAACTTCCCGGTTCATCTACCACGACAGACGCTTTCCCATCACTTCCGGTCTTACTTTCTGCCACTGTTTCTCCGTTCTCGTTCACAACCATGACTGTTGCGCCTGCCGGATTTGCCGCCTCTCCCCACATCAACGGTTCTACATTCAATTGTACAGAGAAGGATTCTCCTGCTTCCGCCGTTATATTTTCATCTGCAAACCAGCCATACTGACCACCTATCGTCCAGTTACCGTTTGCCCA
>CAYOSJ010000136.1:0-4088 GCA_964406595.1 uncultured Dorea sp. | reverse complement strand
AATGCCTCGTACGCCTCCATGTACTTTTGTTTCAAATCCATCTCATCTGCTCCTTGTTCTTATTTAAAATATTATTTATAAAGCCGTTCTCCGTATGAATCTACATATTCTAATATCGTACGAAAATCCGGAACACCGTCACTGGCTCCCGATGCTGAGATTCCATGCGCTGATACCGCACTGGCAAAACATCCTATCTTCTTGATGTCCCACCCCTGAAGGTACGCGCATAAAAATCCGCCCATGAAACAGTCCCCTGCCCCTATCGTGTCTACCACCTCTACGTCAGGGTATACGGACAACCTGACCGTCTCTTTAAAATCTGTAAGAATACAGCCATCTCCGCCAAGCTTAATTCCGAAAAGTTTAAATGGATATTTACTGAACGCCTGCATCATCTCTTCTATATCTGTCGTTTCCGCAAGAAACGATGCTTCTTCAAAACTGGGTACAAAAATATCCGTGTGTTCGAAGGTCTTTTCAAGTAATGCCATTCCTTCTCGCTTCTCCAGATATTTTTTTACCACACTTGCATCCATCGCAGTTATCTTTCCGTATTTATGCGCTCTTTGAAAGAGATCTGCAATCTCCTCATCTGTCATCCCCTGCATAGAAAGTGCACTTCCCATAAACACGAGATCCGCCTCTTTAATTGCCTCGTCCGGGACATCCCGGCTCACAAGGTCGTTATTGGCTCCATTATTTACGACAAAATGCCGTTCCCCGTTTTCTTCAACTAATGCATAGGAAACTGCAGTGCTGCTTTCTTCATCTTCGATGACTCTGCTTATGTCTACACCGTGCTTTACCAGTTCTCCTTTTACGAACTGCCCGTTTAGATCTTTACCCATTCTGCCAATAAGTGCCGTATCTATCCCTAATTTGGACAAAACTACGGAGACTGTAAGTGCATCTCCACCCGTATGTGGCTGTACAGGTTCTATCTGTCGATTATCCAATTCCATAATATTGGACGGAACCGGTTTTAACGGAATATCACAAAATATCATTCCCACTGATAATACTTTCATAACAGTTCCTCTCTTTTATTAACTCTTTACTGATCCTGCTGTCATACCTGCGATAAAATACTTCTGGAAGAAGAGGAACAAAAGTAAGATCGGCAGTGATCCGAGTACGCTCATCGCCATCATCTGATTCCACTCATACGCATGCTGTCCCATTAATAAGTTAATTCCTACAGGCACTGTACGCATGTTATTTGTTTTTGTAAGTGCTAATGCAAACAAATACTCATTATATGCCTGCATAAATGTATACATACCTACAGATACCAGTCCCGGAACTGCTGTCGGAACAAGAATCGTCCAAAGGGCACGGAATCTTGAACCACCGTCGATCATAACTGCCTCGTCCAGTTCTTTTGGCAATGTATTAAAATATCCTGTTGTCATAAGAATTGCATACGGCAATGTAAATACCATATACGTCAGTATCAGAGCACCATACGTATTAAAAAGTTTCAGGCTTACGATCAAACTTACATACGGAATAAGCAGTGTGATCGGTGGAACTGCCTGTACCGATACGATAATCGTGTTGATAACACTTTTTCCCGGGAAGTTAAAACGGCTGAAGGCATAAGATGCCAGAATTCCGATTATCAGCGTAAGTATTACTACGACTGCCGTAACAAAATAACTGTTCAGGAAAAAGCGCACTTGTTCCGGATTTGTGAAAATCGCTTTGTATGCATCGAAACTAAAACTTTCCGATATCCAGGTCGGAGGCCATGCAAAAATTTCTGAATTTGGTTTAAATGAGTTCAGGATCATCCACAAAATCGGGAATCCCGCCCAGATTGTACCAATAATCAGAAGGATTATGATTACGATCTTTACCCATAATTTTTTCTTTCCAATCATACTTAATCCCTCGCTTTCTGCTGTCTAACATAGAAAATTCCTATGATCGTACATACAACAAGCAGGATAACCGCACCGGTCGACGCCATAGAGTACTGGTATTTCGTAAAGCCTTGCTTATAAATATATGTACTGATTGTCTCGGTTGCACTAACCGGTCCGCCTCCTGTCGTCATCCAGATCAATGCGAACTGCTGAAGCGTCCACACAAAGTCCAGCATAAGAAGACTTATCAAGATCGGTTTTAATGTAGGGATCGTAATACGGAAGAATGTCTGCACAGAATTCGCTCCGTCAATCGCTGATGCTTCATACAAATCCGTAGAAACACCTTGTAATCCTGCCAAAATACTAATCATATAAAATGGATAACCAGACCAGATATTGATCAACGTAACTGCAAAAAGCGCCGTATCACGTGAACCAAGCCATTCAATATTCTCACTGATTATTCCTCCAACTGAAAGAAGATAATTCAATACACCGTTCGGCTGCAGAACCATCCTCCACACAATTGCAATAACAGATGCGGTAAACATCCACGGCAATGCATAGATCACACGGAAGATTCCTTTTGTCTTGTTGCCCAGATACCGCGTATTTAAAATCATTGCAAACGTCATACCTATAATAAAATGAGCGACAATACTGACAATAACAAAAATCAATGTATTTTTAATCGATTTCAAGAATACAGGGTCTGTCAGCACAGCTTTATAATTCTTCAGACCGACAAATACCGGGTTATTGTTAATAATAACATTGTCATAGAAAGAGTAATTGATAACCATGACAATTGGAATAATTAACAAAATACACATCAGTATAATTGTGGGAAGAAGATACAGATATGGTGTCGCATTCTTTTTTAAACTTTTCAACTACTCCATCTCCTTTTTCAACAATATAGGCTGTACGAGGAAACGTACAGCCTATAATTCATGCTACTTTGTTTTTTATTTCCTACAAAAATGACATCTTATTCGAATGCAGGCTCCCAACGTTCCTGAACTGCCTTGAGCATATCTGCTGCTGATGTGGTGTCACCGTCAAGATATAACTGTAACTCCTCACCAAAACTTCTCATTAAGTCTTCAGATGTTGGAAGACCTGTGAACTCATTGATAGCTGTGCTGTCCTGGAACAGTTCGTATGCTTTTACGAATAACGGATCAGATTCGGAGTAATCCGGCTCTGCTGTAGCATTTCCTGGGAATGCATTTGCAAGTACTGCAAGTTCAGCATTTACTTCTGGGCTCATAAGGTACTCTACAAACTGCCAAGCTTCTGCTTTGTTCTCGCAGTTCTCTGCAATACCGATTCCCCAGTTAGCAACTGACATACCACCTTTTTCTACATCAGCGCTTGCTGCCGGAACTTTCATGTAATCAAAGTTAAGATCCGGAGCTCCCTCTTTGATCGTTGTCAAGTGAGAAACACCGTCTGTCATAAATGCAACACGTCCGTTTGTGAACTCTTCAACCATGTCAGGCTCTTTCATGGAGTATGCACCCTCTGCAATGTAACCTTTGTCAAACATTTCTTTGATAAAGTCTGTTGTCTCTTCCAGGTCTTTATTTCCTGCAAGATTCGGCTTTCCATCTTCTGTCATCATAGAACCGCCGTTTGACCACAGCCATGTCATAAACTGATTCTGAACGCCTGCCGGAGACTCTGAAGATAATGGAATTGCCCAACCTGCGATACTGGAATCGTAAGCCTTTACTGCTTCACATGCTGCGAGGAACTCTTCACGTGTTGTAGGTAACTCTTTAACACCTGCTGCCTCAAGAATATCTGTATTTGCGTACATTGGGTATGCAAAGTTTACTACTGGGATCATGTATGTATTTCCTTCATACTTGATCTGATCGGATAACTGAGTATCATCATATCCTGCTTCGCCCATAAGAGCTGTCAGATCAGCAATGGATCCCTGTTTTGCGAAATCATATACCCAGGAACCATCAAGACCTACTACGTCGGCCATTGTTCCAGATGCTGCTCCTGCTGCGATCTGTGTCTTTGTGTCTGCATAAGGATTGCTGAGAAGGTCAATATTGATACCTGTCTCATCTGTGAATCTCTGACAAATATCTGCCAAAGCTCCGTCCGGAAGTTCTACTCCCCACCACTGCTGGAACTCAAGCGTCACGCCATCTCCACTTGCTGCATCATCGCCGCCGTCGCTTGCTGCATCAC
>CAYOSJ010000135.1:0-4113 GCA_964406595.1 uncultured Dorea sp. | reverse complement strand
AGATGAGGAAAACCTCATTTTAACTTGTACTAAATCTTGACATAGGACCATATCCCTGCCTGCCTTGATTCTGTACTTTGTAAACTGTTGTTCCAAGTACGCCCGTGCCACTGACAAACAATACGACAAACCAAAGTGCCAGATTACGGTTATCGCCCGTTTGCGGGCTTGCAGTATCTATACCACCTGTCGCTTTACTTGCTATTGCATAGTTTGAAAAACTGGTTGTTTTAAAACGGATTGTATTAGTTGCAGGCTCATAAGTAGTCGGTATTATTTCATAAGTGCCGTCATGTTTTTCGTGAACGATAACAACTTCATTTCCATTTACACCTTCTTCTAATTGAAGTGTAATTGTTGCTTCATTGTTTAATTCTTTTAATTCGTTTGTCCAAACATTATCTGATGTACCTTTATATACAACCTGGTCTAAATTAATATTCAGATAAGATGAAATTACATAGCCAGCTGCGCTTTCTTCAAAATTTGATATTTGGTCTTCTGATAATGCGGCATCACTTACTGACAAAACTACGGAACCAGAGTCTATTTCTGCTCCGCCAAGTTCTATCATTCCATTTTTTACCTTATCAGATCTGGCGTTGACCTTATCATCAACTTTTTCAAATATTCCACTTATATGGACATTTGTATCAGGCATAATGTATTCAAATGTAGACTGTTCTTCTCCTGCAACTAATTTTTTATCATTTATAGAAATTTCCGTCAATTGATAACCATAATTTGGTTTTAATTTTAATATTACTTTAGATCCAGGGATTATGCTTGCCCAGCCGTTATTTTTATTCAGATCTTGTCTTACATCACCTAATCCTACTGAAGTGCCATTTGAATCTTCAATATCTAATATTTCTATTGTTCCATTTTTTAACAATTCATTATCATTGATATTCGGATTATTTGTTTTATCAGAATCCCATATTATTGTTTTTGGAACATTTGAAGCACTTTGGCTTTTCGTTACAACTATTGTATATTTACTTGCTGGATCGACTTCAAATTCTGCTCTGTCTTGTGTTCCGGCAGGTAAAGTCATATTTGTGCCATTTATTGTTACACTGCCAATATTTCCATCTCCAAATGCAAGTTGTATTGTGATTTTATTTTTTGTATTTCCTGTTGTATAACCTTTAGCAGTTCCTGTTACATTTGCTGCTTCTGTTCCAACTCTTACACCATTTAAAGATATTTCCATCCCGAATCCATCATAAGAGCCTTCTATAGTAATATCTCCCTGCGCATCGTTTGCTTTGGCTTCATTTTTAAGTGATTCATTATTTGTTCCTTTTATTTCAATATCCTGGGCATCCGTTGCTGCGTCTTCTGGAACATTTGCTTCACTTGCAGAAACATTATTTATTGATCCCAAAAAGATTATATTAATCAACAAAGTAATAATAAGCATCTTTCTTATTGGTTTAATTTTCTTCATTCGAGAACCCCCTTAGATTTTTTGTTTTTTGCTTTCGGTCATCAATACGAAACCATAACCATTATAGCAAAACACACTCGTCCCCTGCTGTTTTCTTTCCGATGTGTCACTATCCAAATTGGAAATCTTTATTTTTTGCATATATTATTTGAAGTATAATCAAAGCAAAGGTAATCTGAAAAAGGGGGATAAAAATATGAGACAGATTTTTTGCCGCAAATATGGGACTCTTTTTCTGGCAGTTATGCTGATGATCTCTGTTACCTCCTGTGGCGGTCCCGGCAAAGGCGATGACGCAGAAGGCAATACGAAGTCCGCTGTTTTACAGAAAAAGGAAGAAACTGATACGGATGCAATAGAGAATTACAAAACATTTGCCAGTGAGGAAATGGGATTTTCTTTCTTATTTGAATCTTCGCATAAGGCATATCTGACAGATGCGGGAGCTGCTGAGATCGCGATTGATGGCGATGAAAGTCTGGTGGGTCTTTTTGTAAGTGTCGGAGATTCGAAAAACATGCCGACGCCGGAAGAAATACTGGAACAAGAAATGTTTAATCTTTCGCAACAATATCAGAATGCAATGGTGGAACAGCCGCAAATGGGGACGGATACGATAGAAGGTCATGATGTCACTGCAATTTTCTATTCTTACAGCAATACAGAAGGAAGGACGGTTGATTGTTCTGAATTTATCGAGATGCGTGACGATAAATACATTTTTTTTAGGACAGCGGCATATCATGAAAGCAGCGATCCGGAACTGGAAGCACTCGGTACTGCCATAGTGTCGTTGGAATTATCCGCGGATGCTTATGGGGAATCAGATGCAGAGAATGGCAGTATATCAAAAGATTCCGCATTGGATATCTATAGCAATGCAGGCCGGGGAGATTCTGCACCAATTGATTTAGAAAAGCCGGATATGAAGAGTGGATTTCATTTTGATGTAGATAATTCCTGTCTGGTTATTTCAGATGAAATAACGACGATGGTTTATGTGAATGGAGTTATGGAAGGAGATTGCTTTGCAGTAGAGCGGGTAACATTGGATGATACCATCGGAAATACTCTTGTAAAAAGAAAAAATGAGGTTCGAGAATTACTTGGGGTTCGTACCGTGACACCTCCTGAAGTTTATACGATGGAGATTGGTGACCGGAAGCTTGCCGGAATAGAATATGCATATTCTTCCACTGACGGTTCAAAAACCATCTGCGGGGCAGAATATTATGAGCAGATTGGAAATGAAGTGTATAACTGGTATGCTACTTATGACCGGGGGAATACAACAACTTTGGATGCCATGGAAAAAGCAATGGAAACTTTTGCCGTTGAATAGTTGATGAAATAACTGAAAAGGAAACAAAACAAATGATGAAAAATAAAACCAGAACGCTGACAAACATGTTATTTCTGCTCCTTACAATTACCGTGACCGGATGCACAGGACTGCCAAAACAGTCTGTTGATGATAAAATAGCAACAGATATATCTCCAAACGCACTGGAAGAAGTAAAAGAAACTCCCCCTGAAGAGATCAAAAGCATCCGGTTTGAGTTCCTTACCGAAGGCGGTGCGTCCGGTAAAGAGATTACAGATAAAGAGATAATAGAAGAAATTCATCGGTTGATCTGTAAAATGTCTTTGGGACAGGCAACACAGATGGCAGCGGAAGATAATGGACTAAATCTTGAAATTGTTACAGAGAAACAAACATTTTTATTTTGTTTTGAACAGAATATATGGGTATTTGATACAAAAGCAAGATTTGAAGTAGATCAACTTGCTCCGTTGAAAGGATATTTGGAGGAACTGCTAAAGGAGTGAAACTATATGAAATTAAGTGAAAAACTGAATGAATATATTGAAATACTTGGTTGTACGGCGAAGGATATCAGCAGTATATCCGGTTTATCCGAGGCTACCATAAGCCGTTATCGGGCAGGCGGACGAGTGCCGGAAACGGATTCAGAAGCCTTTGAACAGATTTGTGAAGCGATTGCTATGCTTGCGGAGGAGAAACAACACAGTGATATTACAAAAGCGTCCGTCAAAGATAGTTTTCTTGACTGCATAGATCTCATAACAACGGACAAGGAACAACTGCGAAACAATTTCAATACGCTAATCTCTGTTCTTGACATCAACATTGCCAGGTTATGCCGGCATACCAATTACGATACATCAACCATATTCCGGTTCCGCAACGGCTCACGCCAGCCGTCCGAGCCGAAGAAATTCGCCGCTGCCATCGCCGGGTATGTTTCCAGAGAAATGGACAGCGCCGGAGAAATATCTATTTTGGCGCAACTTCTCAGATGCCCGCAGGAGGAACTTTCCGACAGCCCGAAAAGATTTGCCAGAATACAAAAGTGGCTGCTGGAAGGCAAAAGTACAAGAACAGACAGCATTTCAAAATTCCTGACCAAACTGGATGAGTTTGATCTGAACGAATACATAAAAGCGATTCATTTCGACGAATTAAAGGTTCCGTCGTTGCCGTTTCAGCTCCCGACCTCAAAAACATATTTCGGGCTGAAAGAGATGATGGAAAGCGAGTTGGATTTTCTGAAGGCTACCGTTCTTTCTAAATCGCAGGCTCCCGTCATTATGTACAGCGATATGCCCATGAGCGAGATGGCAAAGGACCCGGAGTT
>CAYOSJ010000134.1:0-4124 GCA_964406595.1 uncultured Dorea sp. | reverse complement strand
GCTGGAAATCGGACTTGAACCGACGACCCCTTCATTACGAGTGAAGTGCTCTACCGACTGAGCTATTCCAGCATAAGGTGACTTACCTAAGCCACAAGATATATTATATCGGATTTCTTAAGAATTGCAAGTGTTTTTTTAGGGAAACATATATGTAGGCAGGAGATGTGCGTAAAAGCATCTCCTGTTTTTTGAAAAACCAGTCAGATACCTATTGGTCAGGTTAAGAACTAATAGCGTTTCCGGCACCAGTGTTCCAAGAGATTGATGACAGCATACAGGCTCATCGCCATCACACAGAGAAGTACGATAGACATCAGGAGCCAATCCATCTTAAAGACCTGAGAGGAATAGATGATCAGGTATCCAAGACCACTTCTTGCTGCCAGAAATTCTCCGATGATAACGCCTACGAGACAGAGACCGATATTGACCTTCATGTTGCTGATGATGGCGGGCAGGGAACTTGGAAGTACCACTTTGGTGAGCGCCTGGAATTTATGTCCGTGGAGTGTGTAGATAAGCTTCACTTTTCCAGGATCCACCGTGTTGAAACTGGCGTACAGGTTCAGGATGCTTCCAAAGATGGCAACGGACATTCCGGCGACGATAATGGTCGTCTGGTTTGCTCCAAGCCACACAATTAAGAGTGGTGCAAGAGCGGATTTGGGGAGACTGTTTAAAACTACAAGATAAGGATCTGATATCTCAGATAGTTTTGTACTGAACCAGAGGGCAATTGCCATCAGAATGCTGATGGCAATTACAAGCAGGAAACTGACAATCGTCTCGTACAGCGTAACGCCTATGTGCAGAAAAATACTTTTATCAAGTACCATGCCCCAGAAACAGGTGGCGATCTTGGACGGGCTGCTGAAGATGAAAGAATCAATGATTCCTACATTTGCAGTGAACTCCCAGATAAAGAGAAAACTAAACAGGATCAGGATCCGGGAGATACGTACGATACGTCGATGCCGCCTGTGGTTTTTCAGGTATTGTTTCTGACCTTTGGATAATTCATTCATCGGTGTTCAACTCCTTCCATATCAGATTAAAGTATGTTTTGAATTCAGGAGCATTACGTCTGTTCAGTGGTGTATCTTCGTCAAGGTCAAATAGAAGGGGAATGGTCTGCTTGATCGTGGCGGGACGTTTTGTAAGGATGATTACGCGGTCTGCAAGGGAGATGGCCTCCGATAAGTCGTGGGTCACAAGAAGGGCAGACTTTTTTTCTTTGCGAAGGATCTGACCGATATCATCTCCTACATTCAGACGAGTCTGATAATCAAGGGCAGAAAAGGGCTCATCTAAGAGAAGAAGATCCGGTTCCAGCACAAGAGTCCGGACAAGTGCGGCACGCTGCCTCATGCCGCCGGAGAGTTCGGAAGGCTTTGCATTCTCAAATCGTTTCAGACCATACGTGTCAAGGAGTTCATGGGCTTTTTCTTTCGTCCGGGCGGTCAGCATGTGCTGCACCTCAAGACCCAGCAACACATTGTTATAGATCGTCCTCCATTCAAAAAGTTCGTCATGCTGCAGCATATATCCTACATTTGTCGTGCTTTCACGAAGGTATTTTCCGTTAATCTTGATCAATCCTTTTTCCGGGGTGATAAGTCCGGCAATGAGGGAGAGAAGCGTGGATTTGCCACACCCGGATGGGCCGACGATTGCAACAAACTCGCCTTTGCCAAGGACAAAAGAAATGTCTGTGATCGCGGGCGTTTCTCCTTCGAGGTTATGATAGGCATAATGGATATTCTTAAGTTCTAATACTTGCTCCATACAAGAAACCTCCTGTAAAAGTATAAATATACCTTATATTATGTAAGAGGAGGCATTTCGTGAGAGATTCACTCTTGCCAGACTGCCAACAAGAAGCTATAATGCATAAGTAGTATACATTTGAGGAGAAGTGTTGTGAATTATCAAAAGGAATTGGACAGATTCATTGAAAAATTAAAGAAGGAAGAGCGGGTGCCGCGTCTTTTGCTTCACAGTTGCTGTGCGCCGTGCAGTAGTTATGTTCTGGAATATCTGAGTGATTATTTTGAAATTACGGTGTTCTATTATAATCCGAACATTTTTCCTGAGAGCGAGTATACGAAGCGCATCTTAGAACAGCAGATGCTGATCGAGGATATGGATTTTCGGCATCCGGTGTCATTTGTGGCGGGAAATTATGACAGAGAGGCGTTCTATGAGATTGCCAGAGGGCTTGAACATTTGAAAGAAGGTGGGGAACGCTGTCTGAAATGTTATGAACTCAGGCTTCGTGAGACGGCGTGCCTGGCGAAAAAGGGTGAATTTGAATATTTTACTACGACACTTAGTATCAGTCCTCTTAAAAATGCAGACCGTCTCAATGAGATCGGTACCCGTCTGGCGAAAGAATATGGGGTAGAATATCTGCAGTCAGATTTTAAAAAGAAAAACGGGTATAAGCGTTCCATTGAGTTATCTAAGGAGTATGGGCTTTACCGGCAGGATTACTGTGGATGTGAATTTTCTATCCGGGATGCAAAAGGTTAAGAAAGTGGCAGTATATAAACGATATTTTCTGAAAGGATGAAGAAAGATGGCACAGTTATGGGGAGGTCGTTTCACAAAAGAAACAGACCAGTTTGTATATAGATTCAACTCATCTATTTCTTTTGATCAGAGGTTCTATGCACAGGACATACGGGGCAGCATTGCCCATGTCACGATGTTGGCGAAACAGGGAATTTTAAATGAGATGGAGAAGGAGACGATCATCGCAGGGCTTACGGGAATCCTGGAAGATGTACAGGAAGGCCGTCTTGCGATCACGGAAGAATATGAAGATATCCATAGTTTTGTGGAGGCGACATTGATCGACAGAATCGGAGACACTGGAAAGAAACTGCATACAGGAAGAAGCAGGAACGACCAGGTGGCGCTGGATATGAAACTGTATGTAAGAGATGAGGTATTGCTTCTTGACGGGCAGGTGAAAGAAGTACTCCTTGCGGTTTATCATATCATGGAAGAGAACCTGGAGACATATATGCCGGGATTTACACATCTTCAAAAGGCACAGCCGATCACGCTGGCACATCATGTCGGGGCTTACTTTGAGATGTTCAGGCGCGACCACGAGAGGCTGCAGGATATCTATAAGAGAATGAATACCTGTCCCCTTGGTTCCGGCGCTCTTGCAGGGACGACGTATCCGTTAGACAGACAGTATACGGCGACGCTGCTTGGATTTGACGGGCCGACACTGAATAGTATCGACGGCGTATCGGACAGGGATTACCTGCTGGAATTGTTGTCTGCATTATCTGTGATCATGATGCATTTGAGCCGTTTTTCCGAGGAAGTGATCATCTGGAATTCCAATGAATATCAATTCGTGGAGATCGACGATGCTTACAGTACAGGAAGCAGTATCATGCCTCAGAAAAAGAACCCGGATATCGCGGAACTTGTCAGAGGAAAGACGGGGCGCGTATACGGGGCATTGCAGGCGCTTCTTACTACTATGAAAGGCATTCCCTTAGCGTATAATAAAGATATGCAGGAAGATAAAGAGTGGGCGTTTGATGCGATTGACACGGTGAAGAACTGTCTTGCTTTATTTGCAGGAATGCTCCGCACGATGCAGTTTAAGAAAGAACACATGGAAAAGAGTGCAAAACGTGGATTTACCAATGCGACAGATGCCGCAGATTATCTGGTCAATCACGGAGTACCGTTCAGAGACGCCCACAAGATCGTGGGGCAGCTGGTACTTATCTGTATTGAGAAAGGAATCTCACTTGACAATCTTTCACTGGAGGAATATAAGAAGATCTCTCCGGTGTTTGAAGAAGATATTTATGATGCCATCAGTTTGAAAACTTGTGTAAGCAAGCGTGAGACGGTGGGAGCTCCGGGACCTTCGGTTATGAAGGAGACATTGAAGATATATCGTCGTTATCTGGAGGAATATTAAACGTATAGAAAGAGGAGAGAAGACATGGAACAGAAATTAAAAGTTGGAATTCTAGGTGCAACAGGAATGGTGGGACAGAGATTTATCGCCTTATTAGAGAATCACCCATGGTTTGAAGTGGTGACTGTAGCAGCAAGTCCCCGTTCTGCAGGAAAAACTTATG
>CAYOSJ010000133.1:0-4328 GCA_964406595.1 uncultured Dorea sp. | reverse complement strand
TATATGATAAATGGAGAATATATTGTGGAACATCCTGTCCAACAAGGTTTGTATGAATATCATCAGATTGTAGAAAAGTTGTATCCTAAGTTGGTGAACAGTGAAAGAGGTCTCCATCCATCTGTATGTACGAAGTTATTCAGAAAGAATATGCTGAAATCGATTATTGACCGAATGGATGACAAGATAAAAATTGCGGAAGATGTTTTTATTTCTTATGCTTATTTGTCTGTCTGTAAAAAGGCGTATGTATTAGACAGAGCATTTTATCATTATCGAATGAATCAGGAATCTATGTGCCATAAAAAGAATTATAAGGTCTTGTCAGAGACGGAACTTATGATCAATGAATTGAGAAGAGTTTATGAGGAAAATGAATATTCAGACATATTATTGGAAGCCCTAGATAAGGTTCTTTATTCTTCTTTGTTATTTGATTATAAGTTTCATGCGTCAAAAGCGTTGACTCCTTTTTATCTGTTCCCATATCCAATGGTGAAAAAAGGCTCGAAAATTATTATTTATGGCGCTGGTAATGTTGGAACGGCTTATTACAGGCAGTTAAAGAGTAATCAATATTGTGAAATCGTATGATGGGTAGACAGTAATTGGCATGAATATCAGGAAGGACAGGTTAGTTCGCCAGACAGGATAAGAGGTGAAGTGTTCGATTATATTATCATTGCAGTGTTAAAAGAACAGATTGCCAAAGAGATAGAATCTTATCTGATGGTGGAAGTTGGCATAGAGCAGCGGAAAATTTTGTATCAGGTTCCATTGGAAGGTATGGATATTATGCAGTCGATTGTATAGTCAGGGATTGATTTGTGTGAGGGATGAAAAAGAAGACAAAGATACGGATGTTTGTGAAATTACCATTCTTTATTACAATCGAAATCCTGATGGAAAATTCCGAGAGATGTTGATACAGAATGACTAGAATGAAATTTGTAAAGGAGATTAGGAACTAAAATGATTACATACAATGATTGTGAAAATATATGGAAAAAACTTTGTGATAATGAATCAAAGACGATATTTAATGCCAGGTTTCAATATGCTTTTGCCAAAGATTGGAGTGGTTTCCTTGAAAATGTTCAAAAAAATGAGGACAAGTGCTATGATCTTGGGCATTTTGGAAAGTTTCTCGCAATGAATCCTGGTAAAAAATTAATTATATACGGAATCGGGATGTATGGACGATATACATTTTCATTGTTGAAAAAGGCAGGTGTCCATGTTTACGGGTTCGGAGACAGGTCGGCAATACCAGGTGGAAAGCATGAAGGAATGCCGCTGTTAACAGATGAAGAAATCGAGGCCATGCGAGATGAGATAATTTTAGTAGTCGGCAGTAAAAACTATGCTCTTGAGATATATTCAAAATTAATCTGCATGCATATAGAAAGTCAACACATATATTTGCCGGCTTATGGCTACATAGATGTACCATGCGGGTGGCAGTATTTTGACTTTTTCCAGCCGGGATGTAATGAGGTGTTTGTGGATGCCGGGGTTTATGACGGCAGATCTTCTGTTGATTTTCTGAAATGGTGCCGGAATCCACAGAGTAAGATATATTTGTTTGAAGCTAATTCAAAAAGGGAAAACTATATCCGGAAAACATTAGAAGACAATGGAATTATCAATTATGAACTTTATTTAAAAGGACTTTCGGATAACGTAGGCAAAGTTCTCTTTAATCAAAATGAATCGGGTTCTAGAATTTCCGGACAGGGAAAGGATGAGATCGAAACCATATCGATAGACGCGGCGTTGAAGGGGGAAAAGGTAACATTTATAAAAATGGACATCGAAGGCGCTGAGAAAGCGGCGCTTATCGGAGCGCAAGAAACAATAAAAATATACAAGCCTAAATTGGCAATCTCAATTTATCACAAACATGAAGATTTTATTGAGATTCCCAAAGTGGTATTAAATATAGAACCAACTTATCAGTTGGCTATGAGACATTATTCTTCTACTCCGCAGGAAAGTGTTTTATATGCGTGGTAGGGGGGCAGGAGTTGACAGAATGAAAAAAGTATCAGTAATTGTTCCTGTTTATAATTGTGAGGCGTATATTAACAGATGTCTGACGTCTTTGATGGGACAAACTTACAAGAATTTAGAAATTTTATTAATGGTGGGATTTTGTAGCGATGGTTCTTTAGAGAAGTGCATATCTATGCAGAAAGCAGATAAAAGGATTATTGTAGTCAGCAGAAAGGACAGTAGTCTTGGAGATGCCAGAAATTACGCATTAAAAATGGCTACCGGCGAATATGTAGCATACTTGGATGCCGATGATTTCTATAGTGAGGATTATATTGAACAAATGATTACGCCGCTGGAGGAGGATGAGGCGATAGATATTTCGTGCTGCGGATATGACCAATTTAAGGACTCTGATTTTTCACAGCCACATGTACCCGGCGCGGTTGGAGTGGTGGAGGTGAATTTCCAGACTTATCTGAGATATATCACAGATGCGGCGGTGTGGTTAAAGGTATTCCGCAGAAAATGGTTACTGGAGCATCATATAGAAATGTTTGACGGTTGCTGTGAAGATCAATCCCTGCATTTTATGTTGGCTTCGCTGGTAAAGAAAGTCTTTTTTCTGCCGAAGCCGCTTTATCATTATAATATAGGAAATGAAAACAGCCTTGTCAGAACCTTGAAAAGCCGGCTGGATTATGCAGATGCTGTGGAATATGCCATAAGATATCTGGAAAAGGAAGGTACGTTTGAGAAAAATAGGAATTTCCTTCGGGATAAAGTCTGCTATGTATTTCATAGTTTTTTACAGGAGACATATTATCACGAAGAGTTAGTTTCAGCTTGCAAGCGGTTTTTGTGCAAATATTTTCCGGAAACTATAGAGGACTATGAAGTTTCAAAGACAAAAGACACACATCTAAAAAAGAAAGTAGTTATGTATGGTGCCGGAGCAGATGCGGAAATATTTCTGAAGAAAAATGGGTCGGAAGGTATTTCCTATATTGTTGATAGAAATGAAATGCTGCACGGCTCATATAAACACGGGTTGCAGGTCAGACCGATCCGGGAACTTTATGAAGAGGAAGAAGAGGTATCTGTTATCGTATCCAGCAGTAAATATTATTATGAAATCGTAAGGATTCTTAGGAAAAATAAGCAGAAAAGTATTTTTACGCCAAAAGAATACTGTAATGAGCGAAAAATAGAAAATATGCTGGAGACAGGGAAACCGAATATTCTGCTTTTTAATGTTCCGACCCATGCGAATATTGGGGATCACATGATTGCAGAAGCGGAGAAAATCTTTTTCGAGAAGCATTTCCCGGAGTATCATTTTGTAGAAATAACAAATAGTGTTTATAATGAATGCCACAGGCTGATACATAATATCCTCAGTCCGGAGGATGTGATTATTATTACAGGCGGTGGTTTTATGGGTTCTCTTTGGGTAGATGGCGGTGAAGATGTGGCTCGGAGGATCATGCGAGAATACCGGGATCGTAAGATCGTTGTATTCCCGCAAAGTATTTTTTTTGAGGATACGGAAGAGGGGGAGCGAGAGCGAAAACTTTCATGCGGGATATATAACGAATGTAAGGGTATTGCACTATTTCTCAGAGAAAATCTGTCATACCACAGAGCGTTGTCTATGATGAATTCCCCTGACTTTTGCCATCTTGTCCCTGATATTGTTCTTTCAATGACAAAAGGTGATTTTGTAACCTCTGAGGGAACTGATCGGGGCGACAAAGGAGCAATCTGCTTAAAGAATTGTAAGGAAAGCAGATACAGTGAGGAAGAAAAAACTCAAATTATTGCAAGTGTACAAGGCTTCCATTCAGACATCTGTTTTACTTCTATGTACGCTGATCAGATGATCTCCCCAAACGAGCGAAAAGGATTTATTGAAGACAAGCTGATGGAGATCAGCAGTTATAAGTTCATGGTTACAGATGCTTTGCACTGTATGATTTCCTGTGCGATTGTCGGAACTCCCTGTGTTGCCTTTGACAATATCAGTGGAAAAGTCGGGGGAGTGTATGAGTGGGTGCAGCACTTGCCATATATTCAATTTGTAGAGAACTGCGACGGACTGACAGACGCTTTGCAGGAAGTGCTTCAGGCGGAGGACAGAAGTTTTTGGTTTGATTACAGTTCTTTTGAGGCAGAGCTGGAAAAGGCTGTCAGGGAATAAACTATAGAGAAGAGGATCATAACATGCAGAATTCGTTAATTTTCGAGAATATGACGGCTGATGATAGTTTTTATTGGGCGTTTGTAAGAAATATGTCATTATCTATATATGGTATAGCCCGGATAAGCAGAGA
>CAYOSJ010000132.1:0-4426 GCA_964406595.1 uncultured Dorea sp. | reverse complement strand
ATTTTTCTTATAAGGAATTCTCATTTTGACTTGTACTATTTATATTCTAACACCATATCATATCAAAAATCCCACAAGTTCACAATAAACTTGTGGGATTTTCACAATACTTATAAACTATTGACTACTATTCGAACTCGGGTGCGGATGGGATAATCCAGGTACTTTCCAGTACACATTCGTGTCATTTTGTATTCATATTCTCCGAAAATTATCTCGCATTTTTTCTTATACCAAATTATTAGAGCCAAAATAGAGCCAGCAAAAATTACTTTTTCTGCTTCAATTTCTCCAATATTGATAGCACATCCGGTTGGGTAGGCATGAACTTCACACCACGCTTTAACATTCCTAACACTTTTCTTGCCTTTTGTTCGATTACCTTTGCCGTATGTTCACTGGTTAGCATCAAATGATTTCCAGCAATCGTATACTCACGTTCTATGTATTCCTCTGTAATCGGGAACATATCTTGTATTAAAAATACACTTTCTCTGCTATCATCCAACTTCACAATATGCAGAATATCGCAATGCTTCCCTAATTGTTCTTTCTTTTCTATTATTTTCCGAAACTTATCTATTCTACTAGAAAGCGGTATCATCCAATAAATTCCCGTAGTAGTATCCTCAAAACAATAATAATGTGGTCTATTGCCCGCCTTATTTCCCTTGAGATACGGATCAGCCATATCTTCAAAAAATCTGTCCTTTATGATATAAAACCCTGTTTTCTTCATTCGTTCCATCCTCTCTGCCGAAATATGGAAAAGTCCCTCGCCTTTCGGCGAAGGACTAAACTTACAACCCAACCATTTATATACCGCATATCGGTCAGCGGTAAACTTTCAACCCGACCATTTATATACCACATATCGGTCAGTGGTAAACTTTCCTTGTACTAATATACTAGCAAGTACAAAGCGGAAAGTCAATAGAACTATCCATTAAAATTATATGCTGCTTACACAAAATTATTCGAACTCGGCTCTGTAGTGCCGAAACTTAACGGAATTAATTAAGATTTCACTTACAATATGCCTTATTTTTATGTTTATTTCAATAACATAATTTTCAATGGCTTTCTGATGAACTGTTGACAGAATTTTCCCATGGACTTAGTATAGCATATAAGTGTGAAATCGTACATCGGTTATTTTTTCTTTTTCATCTCCAGATCCTGTTACTTTTTAACAATCCAACGTCCACTTCTATTAGATCCTTCTCTATGTGCATCTTCTTCCAGTTTTTCTATCTTCTTTGACTCTTTATAATCAAAGAAACACCTCACAGCTACCATAAAACAAACAAATGCACAAAACCCTATAATATATACCAATATTTGTCCGATAGGAAATTCAAACAACTTACGATATAGTTGATAAGCAACAAATACAAACATCATGCCGAATACAATACCGCCTATCACGCCATTCATATCCTTTTGTGATTTTTTTGTTTTTCTTCTCCGTCTTGTTACTATCACTTTTTTCTTGTTCTAGTTCTTTCTCCACAGTCTACATTCTCATCTATGTAAATAAAAATACTAATCGGCAACACTTTTAGAACCAAAGCAATACCAGTGCCTATTTTCTTTACTCATGATGGTTTGAGTGACTTGCAGGGTACTTAAATGTGCTCTCCACCTATTTTCCACTACAAATAATATACAATCTTATCAGCAAAGACTCAACAACTATTTTCCTGAAAGCTTTTCGTTTATCGCTTTTTCAATGTCCCGGGTCATCAACATATATTCAGCTACATCATCTATTTTATTAATTCCAAAACCTGTTATCATTTTTATCTCAGCAATAGTCATTCCTTTTTCTAATAATTTTTGTACACCTGTCAATCCAGTAGCCATGGGGCTAAATCCTGCAATATTAAAGCTTTCTTTTGCACGTTTTCTTAATTCATCCATTATCCGAGACGAAACTATTTTCGTTCCATTTGCATTGGTAAATAGTAATTTCCTATCCTTCTTGCAATTCATTTCACAATATCTTTTCACCATATTTCCTAGTTCTTCGTCCAAAAACACTTTAAAATGAGTATCTTCATCATATTCAAGATTTAATGATAATGTTTCTTCATCAAACTGTTCCAGTCTCAAGTCCAAAAGGACTTCACTTTTAAATCCATATTCAATCATAAGTCTATACCTTACAATTTGACCATATTGATAATGGCTTTCACAATTCAAAGTTTTAATAACTTCTTCCATCGCTTCTATCTCGTCAGGTTTCATGGGTACAGTTATTTTTCTACCACCCAACTTTTCATTCATGGAATTAACTATATCATTTATAACTTCTTTTCTATGACATCCCGCTTCAAGTTCATCACACAAAATCCCCTGTTTCTTTATATAGTTTACGTAAAATTTATCCATTGCAATCAAGTATCTATTAATAGCTTGCACCGTTTTTGCCTTCTTACTTTCTTCGACATATGTCCTACAAGCTTCCACTATACTATGCATACTAATATATTCCACAAACAGTTTTTTCAAAACTGAATGATGTCATGAATGCGAATCCACTCGTTACTCGCTTCTTTCCACGACATGTCCGGTTTCATATCTGCCATTGCCAGCAATACATAACAACATATATCCGCCTGCTGTGCTTTTGGCATGCCTACCATCTTCAAAAATTCTCGTGCTTCTTCAACTTTACCCACAGTATCCCTCCAAAATCAAATTACAGTTTCTCTCCGACAAATCTTTTGATTTCATCAATTTTCTTCCCATTTCCTGTATACTCTCCATATCTGGCACAGGCATCGAATTTACTTCTGTAGAGTTTACCTGCGTTGAGCCATTTAAAATCCTATAATACTCATCATATAATGTAGAGTTAAAAAGCACATACAGACCATATACCAAGCACTCGGACATCTCCCCTAAAAGTCCGTCAATAAAATTGATTTTATTCTGCGTACTAATTTTCGTATATTGTGGATAATTCTTCGCCAAATAAATTCCACATTGTAATCTGCGTGGTTCTTCCTTTGCCGTAAATCTCTTTACAAACAAATAGTTCTTATTATCCTGCATAAGTCCACGCTGATCTGTCACTACATATTCATGCTCTTTCTGGATAGGAAAGTGTACCTTGCCCTGCTTTATATGCTGTGAATAAAATAACGGGATTGCGCCTTCTTCTTCCTCATCACGAAGAATATCTCGGTTTCTGAAATCTACAGTTAATCCTGTTTTCATTTTCACACCAATTTCGGGCAATGTCTGATTAAACTTATGCAGGCGTTTTAATACTTTAACTTCCTCATCATCTGTTACCAAATATACATAGTAATCCTCGCCAGAAACAACAAGATCATATGGTACGGTCAAGGAAGTTAATTCATTAAAATCTTTGTTTGACTTAGATGATGTAATTTTCACCTGTGCCGGTTCTACATGCGTTTTCCGAACTTTTATAATAATGGTTTCCTGCAATACATCTTCTTTGTCAAAAACTTTATTCCGACTTACAAATAAATGAATATCTTCCAATTTCCCTTCTGTCAGGAAATACTGTCGGAACCGTTTGAAATATGCTCCCGATGTCCATGAACGAGGAATAATATAAACCATTTCCCCATCATCTTTTAAATTAAAAAGTCCCATAGCCGCAAAAATAAAGTACATATTCGGCGCACCATAACAAACTTCCGGCATAGCTGTCGCTTCTGGTGCGTTTTTCGGTATTTTCATATAAGGTGGATTTCCAATTACATAATCATATTTCATCGGATTAGGATTCCCGCCTATCATATAGTTAAAATCTAAATATTGACTTGTAATATAATTTCCTGTCTGAATATTATATTTAACTATTTTACTTGAATGATCTTTGCAATACTCCAAATTATTCTTTAAAAGTCCCAACACATTATCGTCATTCTCGTAACAAGTCAATTCTATTTCTTTTACTGTGTCAAACTGTTCTAACCATTCGATAAAAGCACATGATAATATGCCAGAACCCGCCCCAGCATCCAAAACCGTTACAATCTGCTTATTGATCGGAGTGTCATACAAATTTGCCATAAACTTTGCAGTCTCCATGCTTGTAAAAAACTGCCCATATTTTTTTCTCTCTTTCTTTGGCATATTATCTATATATAAATTCGTGAGTTCAATAATCTTTTCCAGCATTTTATCTCACCCCATATCCATCTATGTGTACCAATTATACTCTATATCCGCTCTATTTTCAATAGTTTTTAGAACAAATGTTCTTTTCTTTTTCAAATAGCCACTTCTATACTATATTGTATTTTCCATAAAAAATCTATCCGAACATCTGTCCCGTTCATTCTTTACCTTTACTAAAATCTTTACATTCCGATAGCAAATCCCCATCAGCCAGTCAAGAGTAAACTGAACGGCTGCGCCGCTCTTGACTAACTGGCAGGGA
>CAYOSJ010000131.1:0-4629 GCA_964406595.1 uncultured Dorea sp. | reverse complement strand
CGGAAGGAACCTTGTCCGCACTGTAAAATAGATTCCTGTCGGAATCAGCAATATTACCAGTAATGATAACCCCAGTTTTCCACCTCCTGGGAGAGAAACTGTGAATAAGTCTCCCCACAGAAACGCATACGTTTTTTCAATCATTGTAATGATAATCTCTAACATTTATCGCATACCTCATTTCCTTTGTTTCTTCATTCAAAATACTATAACTTTCTACATTATAACATAAAGAAGAAAATATTACTTTCTTTTTTTACTTTGACGTGCTAAAATGTCGATGTGCAGTTTCGGCTGCGCACCTTTTTCACTTTACATCACGATTCACACTGCAAAAGGAGGACTCCTATGAAACTTGAACTACGAAACATAAGCAAGAGTTTTAGCGAAAAAGAAGTATTGAAACACATTTCTTTTTTTGCCGAAAGCGGAAAGGCTTTCGGACTTCTCGGAAGAAACGGTGCCGGAAAGACTACCACAATTCGCATTCTGATGAACGTATTTCCGGCTGACAACGGCGAAATCTTCATTGACGGAAAGCCAATCAATTACAAGAAGATTCAGATTGGTTATCTTCCAGAAGAGCGGGGACTCTATCCAAAAAAGAAAATCATTGACCAGCTCGTTTACTTTGCCCAGTTAAAAGGGATGGACAGACACGCCGCCGTTAAATCCATAGATTATTGGCTCTCTCGTCTGAAAATGACCGAATACAGAAACAAAAGACTTGATACACTCTCCAAAGGAAACCAGCAAAAAATTCAGTTAATTACGGCTCTCGCTCACAATCCGCAAATTGTAATCTTAGATGAGCCGTTTTCCGGTCTGGATCCGGTCAATGCCATACTATTAAAAGACATAGTGAAAGAAGAAATCTCAAAGGGTAAAATTGTACTCTTCTCCAGCCACCAGATGAATTACATCGAAGAATTCTGCGATTCCATTGCTATCTTAAACGACGGTAAAATTGTACTTCACGGAGAACTATACGAAATCAAACGAAGTTATGTACGTAACAAACTGGTCGTGCGCTCAGAACAAAGCGAATTGATTCAATCCGACCTTGGCTCCTGCTGTCATACAGGTGACAACGGGGAACTGATCATTCATCTGAACTCTGAATCCGAAAAACAAAACTCCATGAAATATCTGACTGAAACTTATGACCTTGATGAAATCAAGGTATTTGAACCTTCACTGAATAACATCTTTGTGGAATATACAAAAAATCAAGTGTAAAGGAGGAATTAAGATCATGAAACAATTTGGAACTATACTGAAATTTGAACTGAAATACTACTTTAAAAACAAGATATTCGTAGGTATCACCCTCCTTCTTGTCGCTCTGATTGCGGTTCTGATGTTTTTTCCACGCATCAGTGAACTTTTCGCTCACGGAAACGATGATAAAACTACAGATACACCACGAATGCTAATCGTCACAGAACCTGGAGAGGCTTCTATAGATTTGGAAATTGTCCGGGAAGTATTCTCCGCCGCATTTTCAGACTATGATGTACACGTTTCCAGAGATAACCTTGACACGATCAGGCAACAGATTACTTCCGGGGACGCAGAGTGTGCATTTGTCATAGATGATACAACTTCTTACACTTATTATGTCAATAACCTGTCTATGTACGATATGAACACTGCCGTGGCCGATGAAGTTCTTCAACATCTCTATCAGACAAATGCCATGATTGCAAACGGTATCTCCGCTGAGGATGCAGGAATGATTCTTTCCACGCAGATTACCCATGAATCAGAAAATCTTGGCAAAGACCAGGCGGAAAACTTCTTCTATACTTATATTATGATTTTTGCCCTCTACATGGTGATTCTTCTCTATGGGCAGATGGTTGCCACCAACGTGGCTACTGAAAAAAGTTCCCGTGCCATGGAAGTACTTATTACAAGCGCAAAGCCTGTCAGCATGATGTTTGGCAAGGTAATTGCCTCCTGCCTCGCAGGACTGATCCAACTAGTTGTTGTGTTTGGTTCCTCATTCCTGTTATTTAACCTGAACAAATCCTACTGGGAGGATAATGCTGTCATCAATTCTATCTTTGACATGCCACTGACACTCCTCATCTATATGCTGGTGTTCTTTATCCTGGGATTCTTTATCTATGCATTTATGTTCGGAGCCATCGGTTCTACCGCCTCCAAACTAGAGGATATCAACACTTCCGTTATGCCTGTTACCATGCTTTTTATCGTGGCATTCATCGTAGTTGTCTATTCCATGAGCAGCGGAAATGTTGATAATACGGCAATGAAAATATGCTCCTTCGTGCCATTTACATCACCGATGGCGATGTTTACCCGTATTGCCATGAGCACCGTGACATTTTGGGAAATTGCAGTCTCCATTATCATTTTAATTGCTTCCGCAGTGGCGATCGGTGTATTATCTGCAAAAATCTACCGCGTCGGCGTACTTTTGTACGGAACGAAACCAAAGATTTCTTCTATCTTAAAATCGATAAAGAACGCATAGAATATTTTGAACAATTCCTGTCAAAATGCAACAAAGAGGCGCTCTGCGTGGTTTTACACTCTACCCAGAACGCCTCTTCTCTAAACTTTACATCTGTATTTATTTCATATTTATTTTACTTTATATCCATTTTCTTAAATACACCAAGCAGTACCTTTCCCAACGCCAGCACTAATATCGCTGCTGCAATTGCCTCCGGGATCCCGGATGCCGTGACGGTTCCCATGATAAGCCCCCACACTGCAGAAATTCCCACTTCTTTTGCTTCTGCATACTGTCTTGCAAACAGTATGTAGATACTTCCCATCACTGTCACCGTATTTACCATCGAACCGACGAATCCTGTGATCGGAAGCGCAATCACTGAATTTACGTTCACCTTCTCCAACAATTTCCACAGCCACCCTGCTGCGACGCCGATAAGGACTCTGCATCCTATCGACACCCAGATTGCGGATAATGCCCCCACGATCCCTGTCGTACTTAGAAAAGGCGAAAATGCAAAAGATAAAAGTGTCGGCGCCATCGTATTACTGATGAGTGAACAGATTCCAAATACTGCCCCCAGGATCGCTCCCGCGGAAGGACCCATGAGAATGGCTCCGATAATCACAGGAATATGCACAGTTGTCGCCTTGATCACCGGCAGTTGTATCATACCAAGCGGTGTGTTCGCCAGCACGATAATGATCGCCGCCATAAGTGCAACACTGACCATCCATCTTGTGTCATGTTTCTTTGCTTTCATTATTCAATTCCTCCTTGTTATCATTCCTGCCTGTACAGGATACAATACAATTTCAAAGGTATTATAGCACCTCACATTTCCATTCACAAGTATAAAATAGAGTACAATGCACCCTCGCTTACGGGATTCGTCTTGAAACTTTGCCAGAAACACGCTATAGTGATACTAGGTTATTTTTTAGATAGAAAGATGAGGAAGACTTATGATCTTAAAAGATAAAACAATTCTTCTTGGAGTAACCGGTGGAATCGCCGCATATAAAAGTGCCTCTCTCGCAAGCATGCTTGTAAAGGCCGGCGCGAAAGTTCACGTCATTATGACGGAACACGCCAAAAACTTCATTCACCCGATTACATTCGAGACATTAACAAGCCACAAATGTATTACTGATACTTTTGACCGAAATTTTGAATATAACGTGGAGCATGTGGCTCTTGCCAGGAAAGCCGATATCATCATGGTTGCTCCCGCCACTGCTAACGTGATTGCAAAACTGGCTCACGGCATTGCAGACGATATGCTCACCACTACGATCCTTGCAAGTAAAGCGCCCAAAATCATTGCCCCTGCCATGAACACGGGTATGTACGAAAACCCGGTTACACAAGATAATCTCACACTTCTTGAAAAATATGGCATGGAAGTCATTACTCCCGAAAACGGAAGGCTTGCCTGCGGTGATGTCGGAGCAGGAAAAATGCCGGAGCCGGAAACATTATACGAACACATTTTACGCGCCATCGCTTTCGAAAAAGACCTGTCGGGAACAAAAGTCCTCATTACCGCAGGTCCTACTCAGGAAGCCATTGATCCGGTGCGCTATATCACCAACCATTCTTCCGGAAAAATGGGATACAGTTTGGCAAAAATGTGTATGCTTCGCGGTGCTTCAGTCACTCTTGTAAGCGGAAAGACATCACTTGCTCCTCCGCCATTCGTGGAAGTAGTCCCCGTCATTTCTGCCCAGGATATGTACGAAGCCGTTACTTCCCGGAGTTCAGAGATGGACATTATCATTAAGGCTGCCGCCGTGGCAGACTACCGCCCAAATGAAGTTGCTGATGAAAAAATGAAAAAGTCTGATTCCAGCCTTTCCATTCCTCTTACCCGCACCAACGACATCTTAAAGCACCTTGGTGAAAACAAGAAGAACGGACAGTTCTTATGTGGTTTCTCCATGGAAACAGAAAATATGTTGGAAAACTCCAGAAAGAAACTGGAAAAAAAGAATCTTGACATGATTGTCGCCAACAACTTGAAAGTCACAGGCGCAGGTTTCGAGACAGACACCAATATCGTCACGATCATCACTCCTGATACTGTTACGGAACTGGAGATCATGAGTAAAGATCATGTTGCAAACGAAATTATAGACCAT
>CAYOSJ010000130.1:3491-4629 GCA_964406595.1 uncultured Dorea sp. | reverse complement strand
TAATTGGATTATTGGCAAATGTTTTCACCACCTGATCACTGGCTATAATCGTCGGTGGGTATCCTAGGAGTGCTGTATAATAATTCTCGTCCGTAACTCCTTCTATGGTAAAAGTTTTTGTCGTTTGTTGATCTTCATACAAAGCACATGTCACATTTTTTCCTATTATATTAGCATCTGCGAAATCCAAACCATTTCGATAAACAATACATGCTTTTCCCGAAAGGAAGTCCTCTTTCTTTATCGGATGCTCAAGACTGTTATTTAAATAATCAAATTCCTGTTCATCAATTCCAATCAGAGAGGATCCAAAATTCTCAGGATGATTCTGATACTCGTCCTTTTCCTTACTATATGGAGTGCTCATCCACTTTGCATAAAATTCTTTCATCCACATCTCAGCAAAATCCGGTTCCCATGGAACTGTAATCTCGGCAAATATCATAGAGTGTACTTCAGAGATTCCTTCATTTGCTTTGATTGACTTCATAAAAGATTCATCCAGAATATCTCTTCTGTCTTCTGATTTTTCTTTGCATGCCGTATCATTTTTAATAACCATATCCGTATCCATATAATTTGACACTATGGTTCTTGCTGCCTGACTGTCCAGCATGGTCACAATACAAAGGTACACAGACAGACTGGCTGCCAAAGACAACAGTACCACCGCAGTTCTTTTCTTATCCTTTGTAAACTGCTCCATAGAAAGTCTTGCTATTACTTTCCCCTTTCCTGCTTTTCTTTCTTTTACGGTTTTATGGGTCGGACGATAACCAAGCGCTTCTATTGGAGAGATATCTGCTGCCATTTTTGCCGGCTTCCGGCCGGCAAGAAAGATGGTAACTCCAACCAGTAAGATGGTTGCCAGCAGAACTGCCGGATGAAAACGAACCATATCTGCTCCAACATAACCACTTTTGATTCCAAGTGATTTTACTACAACAGGAATCAGGAAAAAAGATACCAGACCCCCTGACATACATCCAAGTACTGTCCCTGCAGATCCGATCAGAAGCATCTGTTCCTTCATCATCCTTTTTATCTGCTTTTCCGTCATTCCGACCGTCTGAAGCAGACCATAATAACGAACTTTTCCAGCTACGGAAAGATACATAATATTATAAATAAGCAGATA
>CAYOSJ010000130.1:0-3391 GCA_964406595.1 uncultured Dorea sp. | reverse complement strand
TTCTTGGGTCCATATCCGTCCCAGATCCCACAGATTCGAAAAGTCCCTGTAAAGATTCCCTCATTTGTTCCATAAGACATAGCAAGGGTATCGCCTACATGAAGATCTTCGTAACCACATTCTTTTAAAGCGGATTTTGTTACCATTATCTCGTCCAAAGCTGTCGGATATCTTCCTTCCAGCTTTTCTCTGACCGGCTCCATCATCTGTGTCCAATATCCATCATCTGCCCAGATCAATCCCACATCAGGTGTGGAATCCCGATCTGTTTTTTCTACCCATCCACAGACTCCCACCGCACCTGTCAGGACAATATCCGGGTTGTTCTCACACATTTGCCTCTGTTCATCCGTCACTCCATACATGATCGCATCAAATTCAGCTCCTGACATACGGATGTTCTGAATTTTCTGAAGTCTAAAATAAGAATCTCCAACTGTGAATATTGTGAATACCAAAAAGGAAGAAAGAAGAACCGCAAGGAACAAAGTAATGGTCTTTCTCCTGTTTACTTTTAAAGCCTTCCGTGCCATTCTTTTGATCACTTTCTGATTCGGATTCTTAAGCATAGGAATCACTTCCCTTCCCGGTATCTCCTACAATCTTTCCGTCCTCAATATGTACGATACGATCTGCAAGCTGTGCAATGTCTCTGTCATGAGAGATCAGGATCAAGGTCTGGCTGAACTGTTTTGCTGCCATTTTCAAAAGTCCAAGTACATCATGGCTGGTAACCGAATCCAGATTTCCCGTTGGTTCATCAGCCAGAATAATGGCGGGCTTCGCCGCAAGCGCCCTGGCAATCGCAGCCCTCTGCTGCTGTCCACCAGATAATGTTCCAGGAAGAGCTTCTCTCTTCTCTGACAGCCCTAAAAGTTCCAGTATCCGATCCACATACTCCACATCAACCTTTCTCCCATCCAGTTCCACCGGAAGAATAACATTCTCATATACATTAAGATCCGGGACAAGATTATAATTTTGAAAAATAAACCCGATCTTTCTTCTGCGGAATATGGCAAGCTGTTCTTTTTTCAGCCCCAAAAGACACTTACCCTCTACCAACACTTCCCCTTCTGTTGGCACATCCAGTCCACCCAGCATATGCAAAAGTGTGCTTTTCCCGGATCCGCTTTTTCCGATAATAGCAACGAATTCCTGATCTTTCACACGAAAATCTACGCCATCCAATGCCTTTACCGTATTTTCACCCATTTGATAGTATTTTTTTAAGCTTCTTGTCTCTACAATGTATTCTTTCATTGGTTTGCCTCCTTCTTTTGATATTCTATAGAATATCTCCTAAAAATCACAAACCTGTCTCAATTTTTAATTATCACAAGATTGTGACAATCCCCGATCGGTTATGTTACGATTTAATCACCGGTAAATACAGGCGAAAACACGCTCCTTTTCCCACTTCAGACTGTACTTCTATGTAGCCCTTCTGAAGTTCCATGATTGTTCTTGCAAGATATAATCCGATCCCAACCCCTGGTTTATCATGAACCTCCGGCTCACGGTAAAATCTTGTAAAGATCTCTGCCTGCCTCTCCGGGGCAATCCCTTTTCCAGTATCGGAAATGCTGATCTTAAAAAATAATTCCTGTCTTTCTGTCTGAATATGGATCTTTCCACCTGGTTCAGTATACTTGAGTGCATTATCCAGAATATTATAAATTGCTTCCTCCGTCCATTTGCTGTCATGACGGATCATCATATTTTCTTCGCAGTTCACATATAGATCAATACCCTTCAACGCCGCCTCCGGAACCACATCGGCAACTGCATGGCGGATTGTTTCGTATAAATCTTTGTCTTCTTTTTGTATTTGCAGAATTCCCGTTTCAAGCCTTGACATTTTTACCATGCTCTGCATTAAAAAATCAATTTTTTCCATCTGCCCTTTGATTTTTCCCAAAAAATCCTGACCGTTTTGCGAAAACTCCTCGTCCTCAAGGAGTTCCAGGTATACTTTTATATTGGCAATGGGCGTCCTTGTCTGATGGGATATATCAGAAATCAATCCCTTTACTCTTTCTTTCTCACGAAAACCGTCTTCTTCTTTTTTCCGAAATACGTGTCCTGCTTTCGCTAATTGTGTTCCTGTTCTTCCCCAGAGGCTATCCTCCAATTCTTCTTCCATATTCCATTCTTTTCCTGTTACGATAGCATCCAGAGCATCTTCCACCTTTTCAGCAAACAACTTCGCTTCTTTTTTTATCCGGTAGTTTTTCCATAACAATACCAGTACTGCTGCAAATAAAATTATCATCATGATACACATCAGCCAATCCATTGATATCCCATCCCATATACATTTGAAATATACCTGTGATTCTTATCTTCAATCTTTCCTCTCAGACGATTCACATTTACTGCCAGTGCGTGCTTGTCCACAAACTGTCCTCCACTGTCCCACAGCCGCTCCAACAACAGATCATAAGTCAGAAGCTGTCCCCGGTTCATAATAAATTGACGAAGCAGACGGCACTCAGTCGGTGTGACGGTGCATTCCTGACCTTTTACCGTCACTCGTGCATTATCTAAATCTATATATAAATGCTCATCTGCAAAAATCAGACGATTGACCGAAGCAGTTCTTTTTAAAATGACTTCTATTTTTCTAAGTAAAATCTTCATTGAAAATGGTTTTGTAACGTAATCTTCTGCCCCGGATTCATATCCTGCCAAGGCATCCTCCTCCATATCCCTGGCTGTCAGGTAAATGACCGGAACTTCTCTTTGCTTTTTTACCCACTGGCAAAAAGAGAATCCCTCGCCATCTGGAAGATTCACATCCAGAAGGACCATATCTATCTGATTCTCAAAAAAAATCTGCTTTCCTTTTTCCATAAAAGTCACACCATAAACTCCATATCCTGACTTTTTCAAAGAATAACAGATCGCCTGATTCAAATCAAAATCATCTTCTACAACTAATATATACTGCATATCCTATTTCCTCCGATACAGATTCTCACAAAGATATCCCTGTATAGTAATGATACTCTTCAATATTGTACCACAGACTTTTCCTGGGTATGGAAAAAAAACAAAGAATCTCAATTTTGTGATTTTATCTTCCGTATTTTACTTAATATAACTACATTATTCTTAATCCGTCCCCTTGAATCACTCACTATTTCAACTACTTAGCTTTTCACATTCAGGCAAGCATTACCGTGTCCCCACATCTCTCGACCTTCTCTTCTTCGGTTGTTTCTCTACCACCTGCTTCTTCTCCTCCAACCGTTCATGAATACTCTTTTTCTGCTCAGTGCTTTTCTGCCTTTCTCGTTTCTCCACATTCTGCACATTTGCCGGAATCCTCAGATACATTTTCTCCGATTCTGGTTCCGGTGCATCCCATACTTTCTGAGCCTGTTGA
>CAYOSJ010000129.1:0-4688 GCA_964406595.1 uncultured Dorea sp. | reverse complement strand
CCGTGTTTCATTTATGGTTGGTGTCACGTAAAGCGGGACATGGAGGTTTTATAGGTAAAATTTTAGGGGAGGCAGATGACTCGTAAATGAGTCATCTGCCTCCCCTATTTAGAACTGTCATTAACCGACAGCCCCTTTTTATTGATTATTTCTTACTCTTTGCGCCTGCACAATAAATCACGAATGTCAGCAGCAACACTGCAATCACCATCCATATTGTCAGCATTGTGGTGCCCATTCCCACGAATTTATCATAATATCCTTTCAAATAAATGACTGCAATAATCACAGGAAGCACATACGCCATATAACCCCGAAGTCCTGTCGGGAAAGAAATCCCTTCTCCGGCATTGACCTCTGCAATAAAACTCTCCCAGCCCCAGCCATTCTTCCTTGAACAGAACCATACATAACCAAGACTTCCAAGAGGCAGCAGATTATTAGAAACAATAAAGTCCTCAAGATCCATAATGGTACTTCCCTCTCCAAGTGGAGAAAGTCCTGAAAGCACATTAAAACCTAATACGCAAGGCATACCTAAAATACAGATCAATACAACACTTACAAATACGCTCTTATTTCTTGACCAGCCAAGCATATCCATATCAAAGGAAATAATATTTTCAAATACTGCCACAAGGGTAGAAAAGGCTGCAAATGTCAGGAACAAAAAGAACAATGCTGCCCACATCCTGCCTCCCGGCATCTGTGCAAATATGTTTGGAATTGTAATAAAGATAAGGCTCGGACCTGCGTCCGGCTGAATCCCGTAAGCAAAGCATGCCGGAATGATAATGAAACCTGCCATCAACGCCACAAATGTATCAAGCGCAGTAATGCTAATCGCTTCTCCTGTAAGACGATGCTCTTTTCCAATATAACTTCCGAAAATGAGCATCGCTCCAATCCCGATGGATAAGGTAAAGAATGCCTGGCTCATCGCGCCAAAAATCACATTTCCGATTCCAATCTCCCTCATCTTGGAAAAATCAGGAATAAGGTAAAATTTCACACCTTCTCCCGCTCCTTCCATGAATATGGAATGAATTGCCAATACTATCATGATAATCAGAAGCGCTGACATCATAATCTTAGTCACACGCTCGATACCTTTCTGGACTCCAAAATAGCAGATTGCAAATCCAAGAATGGTAATCAGCACTGTCCAGAATATCATATTCGGAACATTTGAAAGCATATTATTAAACCCTGCCCCAACTTCCTCTGCTGTCGCCCCTACGAACTCACCTTTTACACTTCTGTAACAATAATACAAAAGCCAGCCGCCAACCGTTGTATAGAACATCATCAGCAGATAACAGCCGATAATACCGATCCATTTGCCGATATGCCAACGGCTTCCCTCTGGCTCCAGTGCCTCAAAGGCTGCCGCTACACTCTTCTGACTTCCACGTCCTACTCCAAACTCACACACGAGTACAGGAATACCCATAATGACCAGAAATAGAAGATATATCAGAATAAATGCAGCTCCTCCGAATTCACCGCACATATACGGAAATTTCCATACATTTCCAATTCCAATCGCACAACCAGCGGACACAAGAATGAATCCCAGACGTGAACCAAACTTTTCTCTCTTCATAACCGTCTCCCTCTTTGTTCTCTCACCGCGCTCATTTTAGAGCGCAATCTGTTTTTCTCCTGTGCATTTTACCCGATTTTTTCTCATTCGTCAATGATTTTTCTTAAATTCTCTCTGTTTTACAATTTACAATTTATAATTTTGCAGTCAATGTCTTTGCGGTAACTCCGTCTATCATACCAAGTTTCCCGGACAAAGCGCTCGTTTCTCTTCCCGGAGCGTCCAGCACAACGCTGATAATGGATACGCCTCTGTCTCGGTACGGAATCCCCATACGCCCGATAATATACTGGCGGAATTCATGGAGAAGTTCATTTACTTTACCCGCCGTTTCTTCGTCCTTTATAATAATACTTATCACTGATACACGACTTTCCATAAAATGCACCTCAATTCTTCTGTTTCTTTTATGCCCTTTCTTCTTACAGCATTTATTCAGATTATACGCCACACTTCCTACATTCGCAAGTTAATCCTTGATCTGCCGTCCTGTCACGTCCATGTGATAATCTTCCCGATAGATCAATTCCGACACCGGAACAATCTCATACCCTTTCTCCTCCAATCCTGTAAGCAATGCGTCTAACGCCTGCGCCGTATATTTTGCCCCATTGTGGCAGAGAATGATCGAACCATTCCCAAGATTCTTATGATTTACTACAGTATCAATGATATTGTCCACTCCATAATCCTTCCAATCAAGACTATCCACATCCCACTGTATCGTATAGTATCCGTTTTCCGTCGCATTGAGCACTACATCATCATCATAATCCCCGTACGGCGGACGAAACAGTTCCATATCCTCGCCGGTCAGTTTTTTCACTTTCTCGTGAACTTTCTGAAGTTCCTGCGTCTTCTCCTCATTAGATAACTGTGACATATTCTTGTGATTTTCACTATGATTTCCCAAATCATGTCCTGCTTCATATATTGCTTTCACATCATCAGGGAAACTCTCCACCCAGCCTCCGGTCATAAAAAATGTGACGTGTACGTTATGCTTCTTTAGAATCTCAAGAATCTTTCTGGTATCTTCATTTCCCCACGCCGCATCAAAGGATAACGCTACCTTTTTCTCCTTTGTATCCACGCAGTAGATCGGAAGTTCTCTTCCATTTACGTTGCTTGATACGGACACATATCCCGATATGTACCTGACGCTGGCTGCCATGACAAACACAAACGCCACCATAAAAATTCCGCGATTTCTCCACTTTCGTTTTCTGTCCTCTTTCATAGATAACTCCAAAATAAATACCTTTACTTTTAGTATATGTAATGGCATTTTGTCCTAAATCCGAATCCCCACGGAATATTTCATGAAATTAAATCATTATAAAAGAGCCGGATTTCCGACTCTCCCAAACTCCTACTGCATGTTCAATTCTATCGGACAATGATCAGAACCCATAATGTCCGTCAATATCTTTGCATCTGTCAGCCTGTCCTTCAGACATTCAGACACACAGAAATAATCAATTCTCCATCCTGCATTCTTGGCTCTCGCGCTGAATCGGTAAGACCACCAGGAGTAGACACCTTCCTGTTCCGGATAGAAGTAACGGAACGTATCGATGAATCCCGCATCCAGAACTTCCGTAAATTTTTGTCTCTCCTCGTCTGTAAATCCCGCATTTTTACGGTTTGTCTTCGGATTTTTAAGATCTATCTCTTTGTGTGCCACATTAAGATCCCCGCAGAATACTACAGGCTTCTTCTCTTCCAGTTTCTTGAGATAAGCAAGGAAATCATCCTCCCATCTCATACGGTACGGCAGCCTTGCCAGTTCGTTCTGAGAGTTCGGTGTATACACTGTCACAAAATAAAAATCTGCATATTCCAGTGTGATCACACGTCCCTCATGGTCGTGCTCCGGGATACCGATACCATACGCCACACGAAGCGGCTCTTCTTTCGTAAATATGGCAGTACCTGAATACCCTTTCTTCTCGGCATAATTCCAATACTGATGATATCCCGGCGTCTGAAGTTCCAACTGCCCTTCCTGCATCTTAGACTCTTGAATACAAAAGATATCTGCATCCACCTCTTTGAAAAAATCTAAAAATCCCTTTTGCACACAGGCACGAATTCCATTTACATTCCATGAGATAAACTTCATGTATGATCCTCCATATCTTCTGTTCTTTGTTCTAGTAATATACTTTCCGCAGGAACAGCCCTCTTGCCGGCGCAAGGAAACCTGCGCTGCTTCTGTCCTCTGCTGCAATGATCACCGGGATCATGGACGCTTCTCTTTTGCCGGTACCCACTTCCAGAAGAGTTCCTGTAAGAATGCGGACCATGTGATATAAAAATCCGGTTCCATAATAGGTAATACGAACCTTTTCGCCGTTACTTATGATCTTGATATTCGTAATCCGCCGCACGGGATCCTTACAATCCTTGTCATCTGTAAAACTGATAAAATTACGCATTCCCACAAGATAATCCGCCGCTTCCCGCATAGCTTCAATATTCAGTTTCGTCGGATAATGGTAGCAGTATCTTCTGGAAAATACATCCGGCTTCTCACGACAGTCAATATAATATTCGTATTTTTTGCCTTTCGCATTCTTTCTCGCATGGAATCCATTTTTCACCAGTTCTACCTTCACAACTCGAATGTCCTCCGGTAAATAGCGATTTAAGGATTCCTTCAGTTCTTTTACATCATATAATTTTGACAATTTGACACTTGCTACCTGACCTCTGGCATGTACACCTGCGTCTGTTCTGCCGGATCCGTCCACATGAACACGATATCCTACCAGTTTTCCGATACTCCACTCCAGCACAAACTGGATCGTATTGTCGGTAGTCGCCTGACGCTGCCAGCCTTGATAGCGGCTTCCATCATAAGAAATCGTTAACTTATATGTTCTCATATTCTTCCCTTATTTCAATATCTTCTTCAACTCGTCCATGAAAGTATTCACGTCTTTGAACTCTCTGTATACAGACGCGAATCTTACATACGCCACTTCATCTAATGTCTTGAGTTCTTCCATAACAATCTCTCCGATCGTACTGCTTGCGATCTCTTTCTCCTCAAGACTGAATACCTTCGTTTCCACAT
>CAYOSJ010000128.1:0-4818 GCA_964406595.1 uncultured Dorea sp. | reverse complement strand
TTGAGATCAAAAACGGGTGGAATAGTTTTTCTGATTTATTGAAGGTAGGAGAGAAATTGTATCTGATACCAAAAGAATCGGACTATATGCTCATTTATGATCTGGCTGCGGATGAGTGGCAGCGCGTCTTTATTCAGGCACCGGATGGGAAATATATTTACAGACCCGTTCAAAAATTTTCTTGTGCAATTACTTGTAAAGAGTACTTGTATTTGTTTCCATGCTTTTATCCGACCATTGTAAGATACCATCTTCAAACAGGGGAGATGGAGTATTTGTATGAATGCATGGAAACGTTGGATGAATATCCAATGGAAAAGTCTAAAGGCATTTGTGACCAGATCATAGTAAATGAATCCGGGGCGCTTTTTTTCTCTAAGCGTTATGGAATGGTTTTACAGTTTGAAGCGGAGTCGTGTGAGATAAAGATACTGGAGAATTTTGGCCTTCAGGAGCAGTTTTGTGCGTTTGAGGATGACGGACAGTCTTATTGGCTGATTCCTTACGGGGACGATAAACCAATTGTGAGATTTGATAAAAAAGAAAAGAAGAAAATATATTTATCGCAAGAAGTGCCGGGATTGGTTTCAGGAAGAGCACCTTTTTCATGGTCGTCCGTGGCGGATCATTTTGTGTGGGTGTTCCCGGGGTTGGCTAATATAGCATTAAAAATAGATATAACCGAGGGGACTATTACAGAGGCAGAGCAATTCCGTCCTTTATACACGGAGGAGGGAGAAGCAGAATGTTGGAAATTCCGTTTTGTAAAAAAAATAAAAAATGAAATTTTTGCTTTTGATACTACAGGTAATACGCTGATTCATTATCGTTCACCGGGCATCTGTACTAGGGAACATTATGAACTTTCAGCGGACGATACGCTCAGGCTTGAATATAAAAAAATATCAGAGGCAGTCAAAGAAAGAAATGTGTCTGAGAAAAGAAAAATAGAGCAGGAACATTTGCAGACAATAGGTGAAAAGATTTATACTTATTTGTCTAATATTTAAAATTTGAGTTATGAGAGGATATAAGGTTATGAGTGGCATATATCGCTTTATCAATACAAATATCCCAACGGTCGGATGTAATTTGCGATGTGAGTATTGCTATATCCGGCAGCATGGAGATGAAGAGTATTTACGGGTGGATAAGAACAGAAAATTATTTGAATATTCCGTGCCCCATATGCTCAAAGCATTGAGTGTAAAAAGGATGGGCGGAATCTGTATGTTCAATATTTCCGGTACTGGAGAGACATTGTTGAATCCGGATATTTTTGATATTGTATCTGGGTTGATTTCACAGGGACACTATGTGGCATTGATCAGTAATTGTACAATCACAGATGTCATAGAGAGATTTGGAACAATGACGGAAGAGTATCGTCATCGGTTGTTTTTTAAGGCTTCTTTCCATTACAGAGAGTTAAAAAAGAGAAAACTTTTGGAAACCTACGCACGGAATATACAATTTATGAAGGAGCATCAGATTGCTTTTTCTGTAGAGATTGTTTCTAATGATTATGTTTTAGGGGAATTAGAGGAATTAAAAACGTTCTGTATGAAGAGTTTCGGCGCTTTGCCCCATGTTCTGGCAGGGCGGGAAGAGAAAGAGAGGAATAAATTTCCCAAATATGAAACGAAACTTTCTGAAGAGAAATTCAGGGAGGTATGGTCTGAATTTGATTCTGATCTGTTCAGATATCAGGATACGGATTACCTGTTGAAGCATAACGATGAATTCTGTTATGCGGGAGTATATACAGGTTCTCTTGATCTTGGAACTGGTAATTTTTCACCCTGCCCGGGGAGCAGAGGAATTACGAATTTCTTTGAGGACATTGACAGCCCGATTTTGTTTGTGCCTGCGGCAGAATGCCCGTTTCCATATTGTTATTGTGGTTTCTTTTTACATGTGTTGGCAGGCGTTGCAAGAGAAGAATATCATCCAGATGTAAGTTTTTATCAGTTCAGGGACAGAGTTTGTCCGGACGGCAGTACATGGCTGACACCGTCTATCCGGGAAGTGTTCAGCCATCGGTGCGCGGAATATCATGAAGATTATCCGGCAGAGAAAAAGGCATATATTAGAGCGCTGATGAACCGATGGCGGGGGATTGAAGGTGGCAGTAAAGAAGAACTGTCAAGTCTGGGCAGAGTGGTCGGAGAAAGGCTCCGCGGCCGGGGGATCGGTCGCGTGGCCATTTACGGTATGGGGAATCTGGGGAATTGGCTGCTGGAATTGCTTTGCTACACAGATATAGAGGTTGTATGTGGAATAGACAAAAAATATAAAGAGATAAAGAGCAGCATCCCGGTCATCAGTTGTGAGGAAATACCGGATGATCTGGAGGCGGTCATTGTTTCCGTATTTTATGATTATACAAAAATTGCACCCAGGCTGAGGGGTAAAACAGGAGTTCCTATTCTATCGGTAGCAGAGCTTGTATAAAAATGCAGAAAGGTGTGAACGGAACATGTGGATGTTAACGAAGAATGGCTATTTTGCCCATTACTCTATTGACGATGTCTGGAAAAGCTTTTTCTGGTTGACAGAGCATAGGCCGTCCAGTCTTTTCGATATGCGGTTTTTCGGGGCATTGAAAAGATTCCATGAAAAATTTCATGTGAAATTCACCTTATATTGTATCATGAAGGGGCAAGGATATTCGTTTTGTAAAATACCGTTGGACTACAGGGAGGAATTTCTTAAGAATGCCGACTGGCTCAGATTCGGTTTTCACTCTGTTACCGATGAACCCTTCAGGGAGACCAGGTCTTATCAGGACAGTTTTTTTGCTTTTGTGAAAAAGCGGGAGGAACTCGGAATGGGAATTACAGACACTCTTCGGTTACATTCATGGAGAATCCGGGATGATCAGTTGGATTTCCTGCACAGCCAAGGGATTTCCACAGTATTATATCCAGATGAAGAGCAGTTTCCTTATGATGAGAATGGCTTTTTCGTGAGAAATAATATGATGTTTAGACGAACTGATATCTGGCTTGAAAAAACAGAATGTATCAATGAAAATATTTTGGAGATTGGCAATAAGGCATGTGCAGTCTTTACTCATGAATGGTGCTTTGATGCCGAAAAAGAGAAAATGGAAAAGGCTCTTTTCCTGCATAAAGCAAACGGATATTGTTTTTTATAACGTAAAGGGCTATAAGATTAAAATTAAGGAGAATAATATGGCAGATTTGATTTCCGTTATTGTTCCGGTATATAACTGTGAGAAATATGTCAGACAATGCATAGAAAGTATTCTGGCTCAGACCTATTCCGAGTTGGAACTGATTTTAGTTGATGATGGTTCTACAGATCACAGTGGGGAAATATGTGATTCTTACGCAAAATGCTATAAAAATGTCAGTTCTCTGCATCAGAGTAACGGCGGAATTACGAGAGCCAGATTAACCGGGGCAGAAGCAGCGAGGGGGAAATGGATTACCTTCGTGGATGCGGATGACTGGATTAAAGAGGATTTTTATGAGTTGCTGTGCCGGGAATCAGAAGGTATGGATCTGATTATCAGCGGTATTATCAGACATCACCGAGAGAGAGACGTAGAGTGTAAAACCCATTATAAAGCGGGGGTGTATGAGAAAAAAGAAATTGCCGAAAAAATAATCCCTACGATGCTGTGGGACTCCGAAATCGAAACTTGGGCGCTGGATCCCAGTTTGTGTACAAAACTATTTAAAAGAGAACTACTCATAAAGGAATTAAAAAAGGCCGGAGAGGTCGGGAGTGATTATGGAGAAGATAGTATGGTTTTGTTTCCTATGATTTTTAACATAGGAAAGTTGAAGGTAGTGGAGGAAGCGTTTTATTATCACCGCCAGCGGCCCCAAAATATATTTCCGGAATATATCATGGATGAAAGTTTTTTAGATAAGCTTTACACCGTGTACCAGTATTTAAAGAATGAGTTTCAGCAAACGGAATACTGGCAGGTGATGAAAAAGCAGGTGGATCTGTTTTTTATGGACTCTATAGAATATAAGCGAAAGGCTTATGGATATATAAGACATGAAGGGTTTGTGTCGGCTTTTCCTTTTGATGAAATAAAAAAAGGTTCGAAAGTAGTGATTTATGGGGCGGGAAGAGTCGGAGAAAATTATAAAAAGCAAAATGAGGAGTATCAATTCTGTGAAATTGTTTCCTGGGTAGACCGTAGAAGTGAACAACCTTCTATGAGACAGAAGCATGTGGAAGGAGTGGAGACAATTTTAGGAAAAGATTTTGACTATGTTCTGATTGCAGTAGACAAATATAAAATGGCAAAAGATATCGGGAAAGATCTGGTGCGATTAGGAATACCCAGAGAAAAAATTATCTGGAGAAGCGTAAGAAAATGCCAGGCTGATCTTTGGGAATGATATCGTGACAGAGTACAGATATGCGTGATACAGGAGGACAGACGGATGATTTTAAAAAAATGTGATATGCAGACATTTTCTACACGTTGCAAGGGAAAACGACTTGCTTGTTACGGAATCGGAAATGAATTTGAAAAAATAATTTTAAATTATGGAGGATATGACTGGATAAAATCCATTTCTTTTCTTATTGATAGTGATATAAAAAAACACGGACAATTGAGGAGGGTGGATGGAAAAGAATTTGAGATACTTTCTTTAGAAGCCTTTCTTCAATGTGATTTAGAGGATACTGTGCTTTTGATTACTTCCGGGGTATTCTTCTGGGAGATCTATGAAAAACTTGAACAGATAAGAGAACTGGAAGACAAGGAATGTTATTTGTATCATTTTATGTTTGCTCTGGGTGAGGGGGAAAAGATACCAATCC
>CAYOSJ010000127.1:0-4827 GCA_964406595.1 uncultured Dorea sp. | reverse complement strand
CTGTACGATCATGGTGTCCCCGGATGCAATACAACAACTCGCAGAGATTTAAAAAACAAAGAGGGGCAGTTTTCTCAAGATTGAGGAAACTGCCCATCTTTTCCGCTTTATACGGCATTTCTTATATTTTCTTTTCGTGAATCTCTACAGATTACTTTTCAATCGCATCCTCTTTATTTGCCTGAAGACATGTGATCGCAACAACGCCCACGATATCCTCTGCGACACAGCCTCTTGACAAATCATTCACCGGTCTTCTAAGACCTTGTGTGATCGGTCCATAGGCCTCTGCTTTTGCCAGTCGTTGTACTAACTTGTACCCGATATTTCCACTATTTAAATCTGGAAATACCAGCACATTGGCATTGCCTGCCACATTACTTCCTTTACTCTTCATCTGCCCTACTTTTTCGTCTACTGCCGCGTCCACTTGTAATTCACCGTCAATCTTAAGATTCGGGTACTTTTCTTTTACTCGCTTAGCAGCAGAAATAATTGGTTCCAATCTCTTGTTCCTGGCACTTCCCTTGGTCGAATAGGACAGCATTGCCACAATTGGCTCTTGTTCTGTAATCTGTTCAAAACTTTTTGCCGATGACACTGCAATATCCATAAGTTGTTCCTCATCTGGGAACTCTACCAGGCCAGAATCAGCAAACAAAAATACGCCGTCACTTCCATATTTGCAATCAGGAACCACCATTAGAAAATACGCGGATACTGTCTTGATCCCATCTGCGGTTTTCACGATCTGAAGCGCAGGACGCAGGGTGTCCCCGGTTGAATGACATGCGCCCGCCACCATTCCGTCTACCCTCTTCTCTCGTACAAGCATTGCTCCATAATACAGAGGATCTTTTAACAATTCCTCTGCTTTTTCTCTTGTCATTCCTTTATTTTTCCTCAATTCGCACAACGCTTCTACAAACATCGGAAAATCTTTACTGTTTTTATAATCTAGTACTTCTATATCAGAATTCTCGATTTTTTCCTGGTTCGGCATTTTTCTTCCATTATCAGATAATAAAAGAATCCTTGCAATTCCTTCCTGTGCAATCTTTACAGCCGCTTCCGTTACCCTCTCATCGTAACTTTCCGGAAGAATAATCAGGCAGTTCTTTTTTGCCGCACGCATCTTCACTTGTTCTATAAAACTCACTTGTTTGCCACCTCCACTAACAGATTATTTACTCAAAACACCCTCTGTAGTCTCAATAGTATCAATAATCGCAATTACCGTTCTATCTATAGGTCCCAAATGATCACAACGTGCCGCAAGTCTTGCAGATCCTCCTTCCTGGATTATCAGAACATAATCTCCTATGCCCGCATCTGCATCTGCCCCGTCACAAACAACCATTTCATTTCCATATAAATTTCCATTTAAATCAACCGCTTGAACAATCAACAATTTCTGTCCTTTATAATCTTCATGTTTTTGTGTAGATACGATATTTCCTACAACTTTAGCAATCATCATACTTTATTCTCACGTCCTTTTAAATAGAATACATACTATCAATAATCGCTGTTATCCCAGCATCACAGCAGGCATCAGGATTCGGAAGGCAGAATGCCCCCTCTTTACTCGTTGCATATATAACCATCTCACCGATTCCACTGCCAATTGCATCTCCTGCCACTATTGGCTTTCCTGTCTTTTCACCTTTTGAATTACAGGGCTGGATCACCATCAATCGGACTCCTGACAATCTCTCGTCTTTCTTCGTTGCAACCACTGTACCAATTACTTGAGCGATCTGCATCTCTACTACACCTGCCTTTAGTTACTAATTATTACATCCGAGAATTCTTCGTTCAATTTCATTGATCTGGTTTACTCTCTTAATATTCCGTTCTCCGGACAGATCCGTTTCCAGCCATGTTTTTATTACTTCTTTTGCAACACCATCGCCAATAATAAGACTTCCGATACACAATACATTTGTACCGTTATGAAGTTTTGCATTTCTGGCAGAATATATCTCATTTGCAACCGCCGCACGAATTCCTGGAACTTTATTACACATTACAGAAGACCCTATTCCAACTGCATCAATCATAATTCCATAATCACATTTTTTAGAGGAAACTGCTGCTGCTACCTGAAACGCATAATCCGGATAATCACATCTCTCTGTACTGAACGTTCCTACATCCATACATTCGTGTCCCAATTCACTAATATACTTTTTCATTCTTTCCTTTAATTCATATCCACCATGATCGGCTCCAATTGCAATTTTCATTAGGACTCACCCCCTGAATATTTTTCAAATACTTGCTTTCCATTTATATCTATATAATCAACAACTGCCATGATCGTTGCATCAACCGGCATATTTGTAGTTACTGCAGTCTGTCTCGCAGAACTTCCACCTACTACAAGGACAACTTCCGATTCTCCCGCACCGACTGCATCAATAGCAACCACTGGCTTTCCCTCATTTTCTAACGTCAGAAGACTAATAGGCTGTACAACTAAAAGTTTTAAACCTACTAATTTTTGCTCCTTACATGTACATACCGCATTTCCAATAATTCTCGCTGCATACATAAAGGCTCTCTCCTCCTTAATGATTATTTACTTTAGGAAAGAAAAGCGACCCCTTTCTGCCTAGGCTTTGCTTATGGGCCGCAATTCTAATATATGTTTTTAATAATTATTTGCAGCTATAATATCAACTCTTCCTGACGGACATTTCTTCTGACAGGCACCGCATGCTATACATTGATGTTCAGATGCACTCGGAGAACTGGAAAGAATCCCTTTTGCACTACTGGTTCCAATACGTGTTGCACCTGCGTCAATCATAGCTTTTGCCGTTGCATAATCACGAACGCCACCAGATGCCTTTACTCCCATGTCCGGGCCTACCGTCTGGCGCATAAGTCTGATATCCTCTACTTTAGCACCGCCTGTTGAGAATCCTGTAGAAGTCTTAACAAAATCTGCACCTGCCAATTTAGCAATTGTACACACTTTTACTTTCTCTTCATCCGTCAACAGACAAGTTTCAATAATTACTTTTACCAGAGCTTTTCCTCTTGCTGCAATTACAACTTCTTCAATATCTTGTTTTACATACTGCCAATCTCCAGCCTTTGTAGCACCGACATTAATTACCATATCTACTTCATCAGCACCTTTTTTAATTGCATCAATAGTCTCAGCAACTTTTGTATTTGTTGTACATGCTCCTAAAGGAAAGCCAATTACGCAACAAGTTTTAACCCCTGAACCGGCAAGTTCTTTTGCAACTAATGGTACATACCATGAATTGACGCACACAGACGCAGTTTTATATTCTCTTGCTTCTTTACAAATGTTTATGATCTGCTCAGGTGTTGCATCTGCCTTCAATAAAGTATCATCAAGATATTTTGCCATATCTAATTTTGATGAACCACATGCTGAAGCAAAACTGGTATCAGAAGATACTTTGTTATAGATCTCTTCTGTAATCTCTGCAATTAATCTCTCTATATCCATATTAAAAATCTCCTTTATTTAGGTATAATATCTTTTTCTGTAATTTAAGCCTGTGGAAGGATTCCTTCTACATCGTCATGTGGGCTTGCGATTACATGTACGGATACAAGTTCACCAACACGTTTTGCTGAAGATGCACCTGCTTCTACAGAAGCTTTCACTGCTCCAACATCACCACGTACCATAACTGTTACAAGTCCAGATCCAATCTGTTCTTTACCAATCAAGTGTACGTTCGCAGCTTTTACCATTGCATCTGCTGCCTCAATTGCTCCTACTAATCCTTTTGTTTCGATCATTCCTAATGCTTCTTTAGCCATTTTAATACCTCCATTTTTTCTTTATATTCATTTATTTTGTTTCTTTATTTTGCCTGTGGAAGAATTCCCTCTACATCGTCATGTGGGCTTGCGATCACGTGTGAAGATACAAGTTCGCCAACACGTTTTGCTGAAGATGCACCTGCTTCTACAGAAGCTTTCACTGCTCCAACATCACCACGTACCATAACTGTTACAAGTCCAGATCCAATCTGTTCTTTACCAATCAAGTGTACGTTCGCAGCTTTTACCATTGCATCTGCTGCCTCAATTGCTCCTACTAATCCTTTTGTTTCGATCATTCCCAATGCTTCTTTTCCCATTTTTTTCACCTCTTAAAATGTTAATGTTAAAGTTTTTATAATATATATCTCACTTTATCTTACAATAAAGCTTGATATAAATCCGGATGTAAGGATGGAACAACTGTAATATTCAATACCATTCCTTCCTTTGCCAGCTGCTTTCTGGCATAATCTGTAGCAGTTGTAACATCACTGACCATTCCTGTCAAGACTACAAACGCCTTTCCGCCAAGACCTCTTCCCAGCCGCACCTCGATCAGATCAACGGCGGCACTTTTCACCGCATAGTCTGCTGCAATGATTGCACTTGCAAGTGAAAATGTCTCTATGACTCCAACCGCTTCACTCTGTTCCGGAGCAGACGTCCTCATAATTGCAGGTATAACCTCTGGAGCAACACTTGCAATCATCAAAGTATCAACTACTTTGTCCTGCCCACTGGTCATTCCTGCTTTCACCGCAGTCTCCACACTGGATGTATCACCCGACACTATGATAATAAATTTACCCGGGCATGTAGGCTGCGCTACAACTAAATTTACATTTGCTGCTTTAAGCATTGCATCGCCTGTTATAACTCCGGCTGCCACACTATTTAATTCTACAGCTCCTATTGACACTCCCATGATTAACTCCTTAAGCTTCCATTATATCTATATAGTCTTTACTTACTTTTACAACGCGTCCATTGATAGAAGAATGTACACAG
>CAYOSJ010000126.1:0-4850 GCA_964406595.1 uncultured Dorea sp. | reverse complement strand
GTGTCACGTAAAGCGGGACATGGAGGTTTTATAGGAAAGTTCGACTTTCGTCGAACTCTTGAATGAAAATAGCCCGCTGGGAGGCGGGCATGGAAAATAGACGGTTTTGTTTTAGAAGATATAAAAACCTTCTTCGCCAAAATCGTCATCATCCAGATCATCAAATTCGTGTAAGAAATAATCCATATCCAGAAGATCATCATCGCTCATGTCGCGGACTTCATCAGAAGTCATTCCTTCCGGTGGATTTTTCATGTATTGTGTCCGAAGTTCCTTTGCAAGTTCTGCCTCAGTGACCCGTTTGATAGTGACCGCCTCCATTTCTGTATCAGATACATTGATTGTACCATGTTACAGGAGACTATGGAAGAAAAGAAGAGGAGGCAGGGGAGCGGCACCGATGCTTTCGCATGGCCCTTTCATATAATTCGTGCAAAGGAACAGGTTTGTGGTTGAAATACAATTCAAGGAAAAGCATGGCTGTACCGCAGGCAGGACACTTTAAAGGGTCATATCCAAAGGAGTGAAGGATAGAATCCCGCCAGCGATTGAATGAAAGAAAGACTTTATGTTTTTCCCTGGGGATAGCCCGGCGAAGATAATTGTCGGATTTACGGTGTCTGGCGTAAATCCCATAATAACGGATCATCTTGAAATGTTTTTCCGGGATATGTTGGGTGAGCCGTGCCATGAAATCGAGGACGGGGGTCGTCTCGGAAACCAGTTTTTCATCTTCATGGCGATGGTAATGAAAGGTGACAAAGTCCCCATCATAAGAGTCAATGCGAGAGGTTGCGATAACAGGTCTGCCAAGGTAGCGTCCAATGTATTTGATGACTTGAGAAGGATTGCACTTATTGGGCATAGCGCGAACGTAAAAGCCATTTTTGTGATCGGCATAGATAGAAGTTTTTATCTTCTTAAAGGGATCACCGATTCGGGAATGTAATTCGTTCAGAAGAGCAGTCTGGAAAGAATCCCGCAGAAACCTGTAGTTGAAGTGCTTCTTGTGGCGCCAGAGAAGGGAATTGCCGACGCCGCCTTCGGAAACAAGACAATGGATATGAGGGTTCCATTTTAAGTCCCTGCCAAAGGTGTGGAGAACACAGATAAAACCCGGAGTGAAGAGTTCTGATTTGTTATCTTTATGAAACATGCGGGTGATTACACTATTAACAGAGGAGAACAGGCAGTCCAAAAGAGAACGGTCATTTAAGAAGAGAGGGCGGAGTTCCCTGGCGATGGTAAAAACACAGTGGCGATGCTGGACATCGATGATCTTAAAGGACATAGAGGTAGTCCTGTCGATGGAATACATGTTACCACAAGTAGGGCAGAAACGGGAATGGCAGCGGAAAGGAACATATTTGAAATTCCCGCAGGAAGGGCAGGTATACATGGCGCCACCGAAAGAGGGATCGCCGCAATGGATCATTTTTTCTACATTTTCGATAACGGAGTTACGGGGATGTTGAATATAAATCATTTCTTCAAAATGGTCTTTAAAAATCTTTTGTAAAATATTCATAAGACTATTATGAGGGAAAACAATGCAAAAAGAAACCCCTAACCCCTCAAGAATGAGGGGCAGGGGAGCTGAAGTGTCGAAGACACTTTTTTATTGTATATGGAAAAATTTATATAAAAGTTTATAATGATATCAACAAGACGGGGAAACAATAAAAGGAGAAACGGAACATGAAAAAAATCGGGGTAGTTGGAAGCATTAATATGGACATGACAGTAAAGGCAGAGAAGATTCCTTTGAAGGGCGAGACTGTAAAGGGAGAAGATCTTCAGTATATCCCAGGCGGCAAAGGGGCGAATCAGGCGGTCGCTATGGCAAAACTTGGCGCTCATGTCGAAATGTTTGGGTGCGTGGGAGACGATGCGGCAGGAGTAAGCCTTGTGAAGAATCTGAACGAATGTAATGTCGAGACAAAGTGTATTAAGAAGGTTGCAGGAGTTCCTACAGGGCTGGCGATGATCACGGTCGGTGATAATGATAATACGATCGTAGTTGTGGCAGGAACGAATAACCACGTAGACATTGCTTATGTAAATGAAGTGAAAGAGTCGCTACTGGAATGTGAGATTGTCCTGTTGCAGCATGAGATCCCGCAGGAGACGATCGAATATGTGATCGGACTTTGTGCGGAGAATGGTGTAAAAGTAGTGCTCAATCCGGGACCGGCAAGGCCGGTAAAAAAAGAGATCCTTGAGAAGGTGACCTATCTTACGCCAAATGAACATGAGACGGTGATCTTGTTCGGACAGGAGGTTTCTTTTGAGGAACTGATGAAAAAATACCCGGAAAAACTTGTGATCACACAAGGATCCAGAGGGGTAAGCACTTGCCTGAAAACCGGAGAGGTGGTGCTTGTTCCGGCGAGAAAGGCAAATGTAGTTGATACGACAGGGGCAGGAGATACATTAAACGGGGCATTTACAGTGGCGGTCATGGAAGGAAGATCTATGGTGGACGCGCTTGCATTTGCAAATACTGCAGCGGGACTTTCTACCGAGAAGTTCGGAGCCCAGGGCGGAATGCCGACGTATGAAGAAGTGAAAAGAGCGATGGAGGCGTAAGACGAACCCGAATCTGGGACGGGGTAAATTTAAAAATACCCCGTCCCAGATTCGATTTACCCTGTCCCTTTTGGGGCGCTCATTAAGATAGAGGATTTGAAGACAAAGCCCTGATATTCGAATTTTGCAACTCCGTGATATTGTTCTACAACATGGCGGACGGAGGAAAGGCCGATGCCTTTGCGTCCTTTTGTTTTTGAGGAGAGGAATGTGCCGTCCGGGGCGCATAATACTTCGCCTTCAAAACTATTTTCCACGAGTATGACAAGGGTATGTGCACTTGGCATGGACATCTTAAGAGTGATAAAACGCTGCTCTGATCTCATGCGCCGGCATGCTTCTATAGAATTTTCCAGAAGATTGCCAAGGACGGTGGTCGGGACGCTGTCGGGGAAAGGCAATTTGTCTTTTAGCGTCACGGAAAAATTGATATCAATGTGTTCTTCTGTTGCGATGTCGTGGAAATAAGATAACAATGCGTTCGTGGAGATGTTTTCACAATATGAACCAACAGTTCGTGCTGGAAAGTAAGTGAAGAGTTCCTCCAGGTAATTGCGGATACTTTTTGAGTCATTATTCTGTGCAAATCCATCAATTACGAGAAGGTGGTGACGGATGTCGTGACGGATACGTCCGGTTTCTTCGATACGTTCCTGGAGGTTCTCGTTTTGTTTCTGCTGGGCATTTGCCTGCATTTCAGATAATTGCAAGTCTTTTTGCAGATCTGAGTTTTTTGTCATCGTAACAATAATCTGAACTAGAAGGAAGTATGTTGAAAAAGTTAATACGATCCAAAGTGGTGGAAGAAAATAAAAAGTCACCGAGAGAGTCCCCTTGTAAATCGGAGCGTCCGGTGTGATGATCAGTGTATAAATGATACTGTTGAACAGCGGAATAATCCACATCAGTTTCCATGTCTCCATGAAAGCAGAGTAATCAAGCGCGGGTCTGAGAAGTTTTGTAAAGAAAAGGTAGATGAACGGAAATGTGAATACGATGAGCAGGATTGAGATCAACGATGGAACAGGCATAAAGATACCGGGAATCTTTCCTGTAAACAAAAAGTATACATAATAAGCGAGCAGACGCACGTCGTCAGTATAACTTTTGGCAACAATAACCGCAAAAATATTCTGCCAGAAATTATATTTTGCGTAAAAGGAGAAAATACAAATGCCGATAAACATAGTTGCAAATGCTAAAAGGGACTGCGGAGCAGTCCTGGTATCCAGACGGAAGTATATACGGGTTCCGATAAAAGCAAAGATCAGATAGACGCAGATCCCCAATAATACTGTATGGGCGGAGGCCTTCAGAGTGTCTTTAGACAACTGGAAAAGGAGTACAAAGCATGGAATGATATAAATTAAGGTAGTGATAATATGAAACGGAAAAATTTTCATGATTAAATGCCTCCGTTTGCATTATCAAATACATAGTCTGCATAAGACTGGAGAATCTCCTGCTTGCGGGCTCTTGCGATCGGAATGCGTTCCTTGTTCTTTAAGATAAAATCTTTGTCATCCACAGATTCGACGAAGTCCATATTCACCAGGCAGTTTCGGTAACACCACAGAAACTGTGGGAAGGAAGAAAGCATTGGCGAAAAATCATTAAAAGACATATAGGAACGGATGACACAGGATTCCGTGTGAACCTGAATATAATGATTGTAGTAATCTGTATATATAATGTCAGAAACCAGGATACGTGTATAATGTCGGCCTTCCTTTAATTCGATATAATGGGAGAACCTGGCGGCGATGTTCTCAAAACGATCCAGGGCATCTTTCAAATGCGCATAAGAATAAGGTTTCACCAGATAGTCAAGGGCATGAAGACGGAAAGCTTTCACGGCGTGCTCGGTGCTGTTGGTCGTGAAGATGATCTGACACCTGGGATCTGTTTTTTTAATTTTTTCCGCCACCTGAATGCCTGATGCGTGCTCCAGATAAATATCCAGGAATACAAGATTATAGGTAGTCGTATACATGGACTTCAAAAAAGAAGTTTCGTCCGTAAACTTCTTTATATGAATCTGTATATGATTTTCCTGACAATATTGGCTGATGTAATCGTATAAGATCTGAATATCTGCGCTTGAATCATCGATAAGTGCGAGTGTCATAATATCCTCCCCCGGCAAAACTGGAAAATATAAAGCATGCCTGATGATGTAATCTTGAATAACATCATATTAACTATCATTGTACCAAGTCGCTAGCGCGACGGCTAGCCCCAAGTACATGAAACCACCACTT
>CAYOSJ010000125.1:0-4875 GCA_964406595.1 uncultured Dorea sp. | reverse complement strand
TTCTTAGAATACTCCTTTTTGCCCCTGTCAGGCTATTCCTCTCTGCCCTTTGACAGCAAAATCCTATTCAAACTCTATCGTTGCTGGTGGCTTCGGACTCATATCATAGCACACGCGATTCACGTTCGGCACTTCTGCCAGGATTCTCTGTGTAATCTTCTCAAGCACGTCCCAATCAAGTCTCTCAATAGATGCTGTCATAGCATCGATTGTATTAATTGCACGGATAATTACCATGTACTCGAATACACGGGCGTTGTTCTTCATTCCGACAGACTTGAAATCCGGTACAATTGTGAAATACTGCCATACTTTCTTGTCAAGTCCTGCTTTAGCAAATTCTTCTCGCAGAATTGCATCGGATTCGCGCACTGCCTCAAGACGGTCTCTTGTGATCGCACCAAGACATCTTACACCAAGTCCCGGTCCTGGGAACGGCTGACGGTATACCATGTCATGTGGAAGTCCTAACTCTACTCCACATGCACGAACCTCATCTTTAAAAAGTTGTGCCAGAGGTTCTACTAACGCAAACTGTAAATCTTCCGGAAGCCCGCCTACATTGTGGTGTGATTTTACCATTTTTGCAGTCTTTGTTCCGCTCTCAATAATATCAGGGTAAATAGTTCCCTGTCCGAGGAAATCAATTCCTTCCAGTTTTCTTGCTTCTTCTTCAAATACACGGATAAATTCTCCACCAATGATCTTACGTTTCTCTTCCGGATCTGACACGCCTTCCAGTTTTCCCAGAAAACGCTCAGAAGCATCTACATAAATAAGGTTTGCGTGAAGTTCGTCACGGAATACCTTCACTACGCTCTCGGACTCATTCTTACGCATCAATCCATGATTCACGTGTACGCATACTAACTGCTGTCCGATCGCCTTAATAAGCAGAGCCGCCACCACGGAAGAATCCACTCCGCCGGAAAGTGCCAGCAGCACTTTCTTATCGCCTACCTGCCTGCGAATCAGTTCCACCTGATCTTCTATGAAGTTTTTCATGTTCCAGTTTGCCTCAGCCTTACAATCTTCAAACACGAATTTCTTCAGTGTGTCTGCATCCGGAAGTGCATCCAATTTATGCTCGCACTTAGACTGTGGATAATCGATAGAAATCATTGGATAGCCTAGACTGTAGAGTTCTTCGCGGATCTCCACTTCCTGTCCGTCTACCACGCGGTTCTTGCCGCCGTTTAATATAATACCTTTTACATTTTCCAACGCCTGGAGTTCCGCAGCCGTGATATCATGCGGATGAATCTCGCTATATACACCTAAGGCGCGGATTTCACGAGCCATTACTGTGTTTTCTGTGCTTCCTAAATCAAGAATTACAATTAAGTCTTGTTTCATGGGAAAACGTCTCCTTTATTTTTTATTTGTAAATTATTTTTTTATTATAACAAAAAAACTCGAATTTTGCATAGTATTTTCTTTTCACTTTCACATTATGTATGATTACACAATTTCTTCCGGTGTATTTCCCTGTTTCATAGTAAAATATGCCAGATACAAATATTTACGCCTGATCCGCACAGGCCGACTCAAGAAGCCTGATATAATGGTTTGCCTCTCTCAGGACATGATCCGCCAGCAGCGGCAGGATCACAGATGCGATCTCACAGTCCAGGATCCCTTCTGTACCTGCTTCCTTGAATTCCCGGTACTTAAGTGTCTCTTCCAGCGATTCCTTCGCCAGCCTCCGATTCATCGCCATACAGTCCTGTTCCTTTGCTTTCTCCAGTAATTCTTTATATTCTCCCGCAAAGCAGTCTGCTTTACAGATTAATTTTTCCTCTGTCGGATCCAACAGTCCCCGGATAAATAACGCATGTTCCATCATGATACGATTCCAAAATTCCTCCGTATTTCGCAGGCTATGATACGATGGGCGTCTCCCATTCATCAGTGTCTCGACTGTCGCACGGTATAACCTCGCCTCTCGTAAAATGTGCCGGATAAGCAACGGATAATTCGCCGTAAATAATTTGGCACACTTTACTTCTTCCAATATATTTTCCTTAAACTCTATCAGTTCATCCAGCAAGCAAAGGGCTCTCTGATTCAAATTTTGCACTGTCCGCATAATTCCTCTGTTATCTACGGTTCCCCGTCCCGGGCGAAGTTCTTTCACTTCTTTCGTAATCTCGCTGTCGATCATGGCACCTGTCAGACACTTTGTACGCTCTTCCGCAGAAATGGTGTATTCTGTTGCCAGTTCACAAGATTCCAGGATCGCACGATTTACCCTGTCGTTACTGATTTTCACAGTATCTCTTAACAGGTCCTCAAACCGGCATCTGAGCCCCTCTGCCCTCTCAATCCATTTCTTATCCGCGCATGGGAAGCCCGCCTCCAAAAAAAGCGCATGCTCCTTCATTATTCTCGCGAAGAACAAATGCGTTTCTAACGACAATGTTACATAATTTTCCATAATATCCATACCTTTCGGGTACATATTCTTTACAGTATATGTATGACAGAAGACAGCCGTGCGTATCTTAGCAAAAGTTTCCCCAAAGGCAACATTTTCTGATAGCATAAAAATGCTCCCCGCTGCACCTGTCTGCATACCGGGGAGTCCTCTAATATAACTCTTTTCTCATTTTCTACGCTACTACATATTGTTCAATACTCTGAAACAAGTCATGACACTCTTCTCCATAAACCTTGAGTTCGAGTTCTCTGTTCAGTCCAAGATTCAAAAGTCCAAGCAGTGATTTTGCATCTGCAATACAACTTCCCCTCTTAACGTCCATGTCAAAAGGATAATCTTGTACAGTTTTTACAAAGTTCATCACATCATCAGGTTTAGAAAACATTAACTTTCTTCTGTTCACTTTTCTCACCTCTTCTTTTTCTTTTGGAATTTGAATTATATTACCACATTTATCCTTTCAAAAAAAGAGGTATTTTGCCACAAATTTCCGACCATATTAAAATATCTTTGTGCAAATTACCCGTGCTGATATAAGTGTTTTTTCTGATTATATTTTAACTTTTCTTGAGTATTCTTTTTAATGGATCAGGGTATTTTCCAGCGATTACGAGAGACAACAAAAATCCGACATGCAGACGTACTTCTGCTCTGCGCTACAACAGAGAGTCCGCAAAATTTATTTTTCTTCTGGAGAGAATCTGTGAATTTGAAAAGAGAAATCAGAATCGACCGAAAAATCATCAGCACGTTTGTCCACTATGACTGTCCTAATAATATTGGACAACTTTCCACTGACATTCGTCTGACCTGTACAAATGCATACTACAAACATCTTCTTTTGCAAAGATAATACCTGGAAATTGAATTTTAAAAAAAGTTTCTCCTTCCCGATGAAACTTAGGTTACATAGCATGCTCCAGAGCACCGGCTATTTTTTAGCCGGTGCAAGCCCCCTCGATTCATCCACCGGATTGGAATGTTGATGCAGATATTTTTCTCTTGTTGCCATACCTCCCCTGATATGACGTTCGGATTTATTCATATCAAGCACCTTTCTCGCCTGTCCGGCAAGTAACGGATTAATCTTGAGAAGACGCTCCGTTACGTCTTTATGTATGGTACTCTTGCTTACTCCAAACGTCTTCGCCGTTTGCCTCACCGTCGCCTTATTTTCAATAATATAATATGCGATTTCTACTGCTCTTTCCTCGATATAATCTTTCATATAAGAAACCCCTGCACTCATTGTTTTTACAATGTATGCAGGGGTGGTCCTTCGTATGTCTTCCATGCTTCTTTTTTCTTTCCATATCCATTACGTTTTAGGTTGTTTTCATTTTTGGTCCAATAAACCTTTAAATAATTTTTCTTTACATTTTTATATGACCACTGTATAATCAAACTTGTAAAGACATAAACTATATTGTGCTGTGAAGTTTGGTAACTATTTATAGTTGCTATAGCCTAAAGGTACACGCGAGGTCATCAAGGGGTTTCTTGAACGGTATTTGTTTACAAATGCTTTAGTCAAGAAGCTCTTTTACTTTCCCCATTTTAAATAATCATAAATTCTTATCAATCTTCTAATATTTGTTCTTGTAGCAGTCTTTTCATTTCGCAAAATGTTTACATCTTCTTCAAACAAAGTTTGCAGTACTGTCTCCAATTCACTTAACTGTATATGATCCTCGGTTAAATATGCCATCAACCTTGTTGCCCTTTCCAAATTTCCCTTTTCACCTTCCCATATTTGAGTAACCGATGTGTATTTCCCTAATGCATTTCTGTTTTTTCTAAATGTTTCAGAAATCAGTGAATCAAAATTTTGTCCACTTACTGCTTGTCTACACTCTGAGAATTCTTTTGTTGCCATACTTAGATATTTGTTAATTGGCAATTTCCCAGAATTTTGTACCAACATTTTAGGAATTGCATATTCTAACAATTCATCTGCCGAAAACTCTAAATCTCCCAGTATGATATCTCTGTACAACTCATTACTCTCCAAGCCACTCAAACCTTTTAAGCCAAATTCAGAAGTTTTTGCAATAGATAGAATCAACTCTTCATCTGCAACACGCTCATCTTCAATTGAAGCGACACGCAATTTCCCTGTTGGTGTATTTGTTAATGTAAATTCGTATAATTCCTGTTTAAAACGGCGTAAGATTCTAACCGGTAATTTTGACCTTAAACCCTCCATCTCATTATACAACAACATGAAATCAGACAACGTAATTTTCTTCATTGTCAAAGGCTTGTCCTCTATCATAATTGTATACGGTATCGCCTCCGCTCCTTTTACATTTTCTTTATATTCAATAAATACAAAACGGTCTTCCAACCTTTTGACCTGTAATTCATCCAGGCAGTTTACGATTGATCTAATAATACTTTGAATATTACTATCTCCAATAGAATATCCTATAAAA
>CAYOSJ010000124.1:0-4880 GCA_964406595.1 uncultured Dorea sp. | reverse complement strand
AAATTTACCCCGTCCCAGATTCATTTTACCCTGTCCCCAATCACATATACTTTTCGAATGCCGAAGGAATTGCATAGACTTTCTGGATCTCTTCCGGGTGAATGAAAAGGAACTCTTTTTTATTGGTCTTTTCTAACTCGTCTACCTTCACTTCATACCCGATCATGTGCCACTCTACATGGCTGAAAATATGTTTTGCCGCAGGCAGTTCTTTTACATGTACGGGCATAAGCCCGATGGACTTGCTGTATCTTGTAACTTCTTCGATCGTCAGATGCCCGTCCACGGACGGCAGTTCGTAAAGTCCTGCAAGAAGTCCTTTCTCCTTGCGTTTGCTTATGGCTATCTTATCATGGTCGCGAAATACCAGTATGGTGCGATTCTCTATCTTACGTGCCTTTGCTTTGGTTCTCACCGGAATCTCGGAGATCTTCCCCTGCCGCCTTGCCTCGCAAAACTGTGCCATCGGACATTCCCCGCACTTTGGCTCTTGGTTTGGCACGCATACGATCGCGCCTAATTCAATCAATCCCTGGTTAAAGTCTCCTGCCGCTTTTGCCGGAATGACTTCCCGCAGGCTATCTTCGATCTTCGTCCGTGTGCTTTGTTTCATAATGTCACTGTCATCACCTGTGATCCTGGTGACCACCCGCAGGACATTTCCGTCCACTGCAGGCTCGGGAATCCCATAAGCAAATGAACTGACTGCGCCTGCAGTGTAATTTCCGACGCCTGTAAGGGAACGTATCTCTTCAAATGTCTTCGGAAACTCCCCGTCATAATCTATCATAATCTGCTGTGCCGCTTTCTGCATATTCCGGACCCGATTATAGTAGCCAAGCCCTTCCCAGAGTTTCATTAACTTATCTTCTTCGACTTCCGCCAGATCTCTTACTGTAGGAAGAGCCTTTAAAAATCTTTCGTAATAAGGCTTTACCGCTTCTACCCGCGTCTGCTGCAACATGATCTCTGACACCCAGATAGGATAGGGCTCATTCGTCTTGCGCCATGGAAGTTCCCTCTTATGTTCACGGAACCACGGCACGATCCTCTCCGCCGCCTCGTATAACGCAGGAAATGTAAGCACCACCGGAACTTCCTCTGCGATGCGGATACTCTCTGCCGTAACATTACAATCATAAGCAAGCACCTTCACCCCTCTGGAAGCCGCTTCTCTAAGCGCTTCCCCAAACTGTGGGTGCGTATCCATATTAGGGGTGAGATAGCGAACGCCTTTCATCTGGATCACGAAAAAGATATATGCCTCATATCCGTCTTCTACCGCACCCGCAAGTTCCTGCACATGCTTTACTGCACGTTCGCTTGGAGCATCGGGAAAACGCACCACGCCATTTTCCTCCAGCGTCACGCCTTTTACCTCTATAAGGATCTTACGCTCTCCCGCTTCTACATACAGATCAATCCTTGAATTTCCATATTTATACTCCGGCTTCACCAACGTGATACCCGGAAACAGATTCCCTTCTTTCAGCCACTCTTGCACGACCTTATTGGGAATCTGAGAATCCATATTGATGAGGCGGTCTTCTTTCTCCACCGCGATCAGATCCCAGCGCGTCTTGCGTTTCGAACTGTTATTTTCCCCATTCTTATTTTCCAGATCCTGCCTGTCCTGTACATAAACAACTGCGCCTTGCTTCAACAGCTCGGCGCAGCGTCCCGTATTCTTTACATGTACGATCTCCACATCTCCGTCTATCTCCACATGTGCGATAAAACGGTTCGGGCGCAAAAGAAAACGCCCTTTTACAATGTTCTGATAATTCATTTTTCTCCTCGCATTGTTAAGGACAACCCTGTCCCTAACATTCCTGTTCTGCCAGACATGTCTTGATCGCTTCATTAAGCGACAGCATCTTGTCATCTAACGTTGACACCATCTCCGCACATTCCCGCAGATCCCGGCTGATATACTCCGGCGCATTTCCCTCAAACTTATAATAGATCTTATGCTCAAGACTTGCCCAGAAATCCATCGCTATGGTACGGATCTGTATCTCTACCTTCGTGTCTACCACACTGTCTGACAGAAATATCGGTACAGATACCAGCATGTGATAACTTTTATAGCCACTCGCCTTCGGGTTCTTAATATAATCTTTGATGGATAAAACTTTTAAATCACTCTGGTTCCCTATCATCTCTGCCAGACGATAAATATCTGATGTAAATGAACAGATCAGACGCACGCCTGCAATGTCATTTACATATTTTACCATATTCTCAATCGATGTCTCCCGACCATACTTTCTTAACTTCTTAACAATACTTTCCGGTGTCTTAACTCTTGTCTTTATATGTTCTATGGGATTGTACTGATGTACATGTTGAAACTCGTCATTCAAGATCTCCAGTTTCGTTCCGACTTCTTTTAACGCCGAATTATATAAAAACATCACTGTTTTCCAACTGTCAACATCATCATAACTTTTCATTGTTTCCTGCACCTGCCACCTCTCCTTTTTAACCCGAAGGGTGTTCTTTTATACCCTGTATAGTATACCATATTTTCTTCTCCTTGTACCAGATTTAATACATATTTAAGGATTATTTTATTCTATCCATATCTGTAATTTATCAATCGCAACATTTGCCACACCTGCGTATCCGTCCTGCCCTGCGCCAACCTCTGTATCGTATTGAACCGGATAGTATACGAGATTGTTCATATCCGACACTCTGTATACCGCCCGCTGATACAGATAACCTTCCGGTGTATAGAAATATACCTGAACCATATCTATATCTGTATAATCTCCTGCAAATCCATGGTCGTAATCAGCAGTGTCAAATCCTGTTACCCACCCGAGCCAGCCATTCTTCATACTATGCGCCCGATAGGTGACCGAGCCTTTGGATACTCTGCAGGCAAAACACTGGATCGGCGTCCCATCTCCCTTACCTGCCCAATCCTCCTGATTCTTGACTACAGGCCACCACTGCCCTCCTGCATATACCCTGTAATAGGCATCTACACTGCCAAGGCTTTTTAATTCTCCGTTGCCTCCGCCTGCTGCCGGCGGAACGACCGTCCCTCCGTCTCCGGCAACGTATTTTCTGCCGTCTGCCGCACACATTCCTTTTGCGATCATTTCTCCAAGCGCCTGCGCATTGTCTACGATCCATTTGGCAGAATCGTATTTATCATGGAACGCCATCTCAAGATATACGCACATCATATTCGTATAGTTGATCTCATACAGATCTGTCCTGACCAGGATCCCACTGTCCGCCCATGGGGTCAGTCCTGCCACTGCTTTATACACCGCCTGCATATATCTGTCTGTCACATATCCCGGATAACAAAGTCCCATCGTCCCTTTGGCAGTTCCTCCTGCATTGGTGTGTATACATATATAAACATCTGCGTCCCATGCATTTCCCTGCGCCGTATTCGTTACATAACCCTGTCCTTCAGGCGCTTTCTTCACAAGATATCCATTCCTCTCTAACGCATTCTTTGCAAATTCTGCAATCCTGTTGCACTGTCGTTGTTCGTTCGTCCCATACGCACTGTACCTGTTAAATGGCTGGGCGCTTGGACTTAAATAAATCTTTTTTGCCATATTTCTATTCCTCATCTTTCTTTATGTCTTGTACATTATATTCCTCAGTGCCAAAAACGTGTGCCCGCCTGTGTTATTTTTCTTCCAGATGCTCCAGATGAATACCATGTCCGACACACAAATAAAAGCCCCGGATTTCTCCGCGGCTTCTCTTATACACAAATTTGAGGTGATCAAACTATGATTATCGCCAATTTTCATTTTCTGTATTGCAATAATTGAATTAAATAAGATCCTTCTAAATTTGTTTCATCTCTATCCAACTTTCTTTTTCCAAAAGGCACAAATCCGTTGTTCTCATAAAAAGACAACAATTTATCTTTTTCTTCACATTCCAAATACAAAAACTTTCCACCGATTTCTTGTTGTATATTTCGAATCCTATCAATTGCCATCTGAAGAATCTCACTTCCCGAAATCAACGTGTCATTTCCCCGTTCAAAATTTTTTCCAAGTTGAGCAATCAATGGTGCTGAAATAATATATTCTCCTGTTGCACTATCATACGTACCATGCTGCTTTACTCTTGCAAACATTTTATTACTTAATTTCTTTTTACTAAGAGTAAAATGTCTCATAGCAATCGTATAATATCCAATAAATTCTTTTTCTTCTTCATCATCCGATTGCCAATATATAAGATATGTCTGTGCAAACCCTCGTCTTGAGAATTCCACGGCTTTAACTCTGCAAAATTCTTCTACATCTTTATTTAACGGGCATACAAAAGAAGAGAGAATCTCTTTTGTTCTCTCTTCTCCGATTTGTTCTACAACGCCACTTAAATTAAATTGCATAAACTTTGACATAACCTTTACGTATCAAAAAATTTTTTGATTTTCTCTCCCGAAATTTCTGTACATTCTCTAGTATATTCAACATCTTTTCTAGGGTTGCTACTTGACTTTTCAAATGCTTCCATGAAATTACGAGCAGTTTTATTATCTTTTATATTAATTGTCTTCAAGATACTTTTAGTTGCCATAGCAATTCTACCCCTTTCTAAAATGATAATATATTATTTTTCTATATTATAACAAAAATATTCATCATTTTTCAACTACTATATACACATACTTTCCTGCGATTTTTTCTACATTTTGTGTTTTTGTAAAGAAGATGAATACTCGCCTTTTAATTAAATGGCTGGGCACTTGGACTTAAATAAATCTTTTTTTCCATATTTTTTGTTCCTCATCTTTCTTTATGTCTTGTACATTATATTCCTCAGTGCCAAAAACGTGTGCCCGCCTGTGTTATTTTTCTTCCAGATACTCCAATAAGAAATCCTAA
>CAYOSJ010000123.1:0-4881 GCA_964406595.1 uncultured Dorea sp. | reverse complement strand
AGGGGCTGCCGATTACTTCGATGGCGATCGCGCTGCCGCTCTTTTTCGTTGTATCGCCGCTGTTTCCCAGCCATATGGTATTTCTCGCGCTTTTGCATGTCCTTGTTGCGGCGGTGGGAATCTTGTTTATTACGGATTTTAAGATGCGGAAATTATCAACCAGGGAGCTCTTTTTTCTTGTTGCGGCTGTTGCGGCTTCAGTTGCAGTCCTGCTCTTTTTCTGGCGGAGCTGGTGGAGAATTTTGCGTTCTTAAACAATTTCTTAAAAGACAGGGGAGAGTGTTATGTATTTGTCAGCAGACCGCAATGGAAAGATAAAAGAAGAAAACTCCTTTCAGGACCATCTCCTTCAATGGATGTACGGGCATCTGCCGGGCAGATGTATTTTAAAACTGCTTGTCTTGCCGGCTGTGTCCCGGTTTGGCGGATGGGTTATGGAGACAAGAGCTTCGAGGGTGTTGATTGCCCCTTTTATCAGGAGCCGCGCTATTGATCTGTCGGAATATGAAAAGAAGGATTACCGCTCCTATAATGATTTTTTTACCAGGAGGCTCCGCGCAGGCGCGAGGCAGATCGACCAGGAAGAGGAAAACTTTATAAGCCCCTGCGACAGCAGGCTTAGCGTATACAAGATTGGGGAGGCGAGCAGGTTTTCCATCAAGCATACGGAGTATACTGCGGCGGAGCTTCTGCGTGACCGGAAACTTGCCGGGCAGTATGCAGGGGGATATCTCTGGATCTTCCGCCTGTGCGTGGACGATTACCACAGATATATCTATGTGGACAGCGGCAGGGAGTCAAAAAGGCGGGCGATTCCAGGGGTCTTTCATACAGTGAACCCGGCGGCAGGGGACGCTGTTCCGATCTATAAAGAGAATACACGGGAATATTCGGTGATAAAGTCCCGACATTTCGGCCCGGTGCTCCAGATGGAGGTGGGAGCCATGTTTGTTGGGAGAATCGAAAATCATAGAGAAGGCGGGGATGTAAAAAGAGGGGAGGAGAAAGGCGATTTCGCGTTCGGCGGTTCTACGGTGATCCTTATGACCAGAAAAGGAAAAGTGCGCCCGGATGACGATATACTGGAAAATTCCAGGAAAGGGATTGAAACAAGAGTGAAGCTTGGAGAGCGCGTGGGAGTTTCCGCGGCTGCTATGGGCTGCAGGGCACGCGCCATTCGCAAAGGCGCTTTGGCTGACGAGTGAACTGCAACATTTTAAATTGAGACCTTGAAAATAGTGGTAAAAGTAACTGAAATCTAACTTGACAGAATCCATTCTCTTGCATATAATAAAAATGTCCGGCGGACAGTTCTAATTAGTTAACCAGGGCTTGTACTGGTTTCGACGGGGGTCTGGAAGTTGGAGAAGCCATCCGTAGCGGGACACTACGTTAAAAGTTCCAATTAAATATAAACGCAGACAATAGAGAATTAGCGTACGCTGCCTAATCAGGCGGCAGTCGGTCTTAAGTTATCCGCTGCTTAAGTAACCGGCTTCAACTTTAGCGGAGCACTTCGTTTCCAAAGCTTTGCGGAGATGGAAGAACTTATGAAGCTACTGAAGTCAGAAGCCTGTCATTAGGCGTTTGACGGAGGGAATGCCAGTATAATGACTGTGATGGGAGATGCTCTGATGGATGGGCTTTCGGACGCGGGTTCAACTCCCGCCAGGTCCACCAAAAATTCGTTATTCAAACCCTTCCCAAAAAAATTCGAGTAGGATTTGAGTAACTTGGTGATAAAGACCGCATGTGATTCATCACATGCGGTCTTTTGGGTATTATGGCTCGCAATTTCATTAATAATCGGCTGAGCGATACCGGCCATAAAGGTCTGAGCCGCATTAGCCATTTGCCAGAATTCTCTGGAGTGAAAAATTCCTGATAAAAATCCCATAGGTCATCACTTCCTTTCAAAAATGGGTATAAGAAAAGCACCTCCGAAGTGTGAGATGCTTTTCTTAAAAATTTATTTTTTTTATTCTAAAATCAACCAATCAATCAAGTTGATGGATTTAATACCATCGTAGGAAGAATCCATTCCGGTATTTAAGGATAGAACTATTTTTTCGTAGTTATCGCTGATTTTCTGAAGTGGTGCTAATTCTCTCTTGCGAACATCTTCGCTGGTCATGGCTTCCGTGACCTGAACATAAAGTTTGTCATCTACTTTTGTTGCGATAAAATCCACTTCGGAATTATCCACTTTGCCGATAGAGACATCATAGCCTCTACGTAGCAGCTCAAAGTAAACAACATTTTCTATTGCGTGTCCGCTATCACGATCTCTGAATCCAAGCAGATAGTTTCTAAGTCCGATATCAACGATGTAATACTTTCCAAGAGTACGTAAGAATTCCTTTCCTTTAATATCAAATCTCTTGATGTCATAGAAGAAGTATGCTTCCAGTAATGCATTCACATAGGCCTGAACGGTGTGAGCGCTTGGAGTTCCTTTTCTCTTTCCATCTTCTAGAAGACCTTCATTAACTAAGGTATTGCCAATGGAAGAAACAGAAATACTGCTTCCGATGTTATCTGCAAGAAACAGGACAATCTTTTTCAAAAGCACAGGGTCGGTGATTCTCTTTTGACTTCTGCGATTTTCACGTTCGAGAATATCTCTCATAATAACAGTTGAGTAGATACCCTCAAGTAGCACCAGAGCCTTTTCTTGGTCCAGTCCAACATCAGCAATTCCCGGCATTCCGCCAAAACGCATGTAAGCATCGAAAACCTCTCGGAGTTCATAGTGTTCGCCGGTTTTATCAAATGCTTGCTTGCGTGTGCCACCTAACGCACTTTTGGTTTCTCTTATTTCAAAATCATGGAATGTTAAAAATTCAGAGAAAGACAATGGAAGCATCTTTATCTCTACGCATCTGCCTGATAAATAGGTAGCATATTCAGAGGAGAGCATATAAGCATTCGAACCAGTGACATAAATATCGCAATTGAAGTCAACACGGAAAGAGTTGATTGCATCCTCCCAGGTAGGAATCCGTTGAACCTCATCAAAGAAAAGGTACATTCTTTTATCTGGCTGGATGTGCTGCTTGACGTATTCGTAGAAAGAATCGCTAGTCATGTTCTTAAAATTATATGACTCAAAATTCATTTCAAGAATCTGGTCGTCTGTGATTCCGGTTTCTTTCAAGTGAAGAGTCATTAGTTTGAGCAGGCTGGACTTGCCACATCTACGAATTCCGGTTACAACCTTAACTGGCTCGGTATCTTGAAATGCTATAATCTTATTCAAGTATAAATCTCTTTTTTTAAGTTCGTGAGTATCTATCATTTGGCATTCCTCCTTGTGAAAAGAGTATAGCATAAACTCGCGAAAAAATCAAGTTTGCGCACTGAAATGCAGAAACTATTAAAATTCGACAATTTTTGCATTTTACAAGAAGAGAATGCCTCTATCATCGTAGACAGAAGGACACATACGCACCATATCGGCAGCAACATCAAATACGATAGTTGCCTGCTGGCGGTCAGCTGCACAGCCATTGCTGATTGTATATCTGTGGCAACTAAATTCTTGTGCAAGGTCATATGTAGACATTCCAGCGAGGTATTTCTGGGCAATTAATTCGAGTTCTTCATTTGACAAATGTTTTTGTTGCTGTTTTATCTCGGTTTTGATATTATTAACATTACCGGAATGAATGGGATTAGAGTTATCTTGAACAGGGGGCAGCGGAGTATATTTGACTTTACTAAGGATTATTTCGTAATTCTTCGAGTTAATTTCCGTTAGAGACCAGAAATCTGGAAACAAGAGTTTGGTTGATCAGGCGTTTAGCCATATCCTCAACCTCCATAAATAAAAAAAGATGTAAAGCCCTTGATAATTCAATAGACCTTACATCTTCTAGTGATATAGTTATGTAGTTGTTATGCGATTTGCTCTAAACGCTCTTTAACTTTTCTTAATTCATTTTCGAGATGATTGGCTCTAAGCAATAGTATTTCTCTTTCATTCTCGATTTTTAACGCTTCATCTAATTTACGGCTTAAATCAAGATGTCCTTCTGCAATGATTTTGATATTGCGGTTAGTTTCATTTTCTAATGTAAGTTCAATGCTTTTTACTTCATTTCTTATAGGTTCTAATAATGAATTAATTGATTGTAAATCTTCATTCGTTAATGCCATTTTATCACTCCCTTTTTGTGATTTCGCCATCTTTGTAGTTTGTATTATATCACGCTCGAGATATAAAGTCTATTAAATTATCAAGGTGCTTTGTGTTCATCGTTATCACTGTAAAAAAACAAATGCTTGCGGTAAGATCATTCTCTGCGGTATCAAGTGCACTTCTTGTTCCACCTGCAATCAAACTTAGCAATGTGGGGTGCGAACTTCGAATGAATCGAAGCATACAGGCAGAAGGTCCTTTTGGGGAGTTGAAGCAGGATATGGGATTTTGAAGATTCCTTTTTGTGTAGTGACAATCTAGAACTATTCGTGTATAAAGGTAAAAAACTACCTTTTTGTGTAGTGACAAATATAAATATATTCGTGTATAATGTTTATGGTTTTAGATGCACTTATTTTAAAACAGTTAGCGTACCTCTAATGTTCTTGTCATCTTTCGGTGGCTGCTTAAAAAATTGAATATTGAGAATGTTAAGGTTATGCAGTTGCTGACTTAATTTTGTAACCCTGATTTTTTGCTATGATGAGAGCCTGCCCTACAGTGATTTCACGGTCAACAGGAGTCTTGCTATGGCAATGATTGCTTTCCTGTGGCTGCGGCGCTTTTTGATACGGAGATAGCGGTTACGAATTTCGGGATGCTTTTTGCTGATAACAACAGCGTTAGCGCACTGCACAAGCAGCGGCTTAATGTAGCATCCGGCTTTGGAGACCCGGACA
>CAYOSJ010000122.1:1652-5121 GCA_964406595.1 uncultured Dorea sp. | reverse complement strand
CAGGCACGTGGTTTTGAAAATGGACAGGAGTTTTTTGCGGCGCTTGAGTCGGAGACTCCTGATCTTGTACTTATGGATATCATGCTTCCAGAAGAAGATGGGCTGGAACTTTTGAGAAAGATGAAAGGATCCGGGAGGACGAAAGATATCCCGGTTATCATGGTGACTGCAAAAGGCGCGGAGTATGATAAGGTAAAGGGCCTTGACCTTGGAGCAGACGATTATGTGACGAAACCTTTCGGCATGATGGAACTGGTGTCCAGGATCAGGGCGGTACTGCGGCGGACTGGCAGGAATCGGGAAGAGGCGGATGAGACGATCGTAGTCGGGGATCTTGAGATGAATATCCGAAAACATGAAGTGAAAGCGGCAGGCGAAGTGACAACGCTGACACTTAAGGAATATGAACTTCTTAAGAGGCTTATGGAGAACCCGGATGTCGTAATGACAAGGGATATGCTGCTGGAGCAGGTCTGGGGATATGGTCCTGGCGGTGAGACAAGAACGGTAGACGTCCATGTGAGAACCCTGCGGCAGAAACTGGGTGTCTGCGGGGAACTGATAGAGACTGTACGTGGGGTTGGATACCGGATAAGTAAAAGATAGTTTTGATCGGGGTAGACAGATGAAACTCAGAAAGAAGATAGAGAACAGCATGATACTGGTTGTGGCTGCCACATTGCTTGTGGCGTATGCCATGACTATTTTTGTTGTATATCGCCAGAACGTCCGTCTGATGGAAGCAGAGATCCGGCAGGAGGCGGACTATATCGCAACGGCTGTTGAGATATCAGGTACGGCGTATCTGGAAGAAATGGACGAGGTGAGGGAGCATACGAGAGTGACGCTGATCGATGGAGAGGGAAAGGTTCTTTACGATTCGGGACATGGCGAGGAAGTATTGGAAAATCATAAGGATCGCCCGGAAGTGAAAGCAGCGTTAAAGAACAACCATGGACAGGATATCCGGAAATCCAGTACATTTGATACAGAGATGTTTTATTATGCAAAGAAACTGTCAGATGGCACGATTCTCCGCGTGTCCAAAACGATGAATACAGCATTTCATACGGCGATCGCTATTTTCCCGGGAATGGGAGCGATTGCAGTTTTTATGCTTATATTTGCCTATCTGCTTTCCCATTGGCAGGTGGAGCGGCTGACTCGTCCTATTAATAAACTGGATCTTGAGAATCCACTTGAAAATGAGATGTATGAGGAACTGACGCCTCTTCTTGAGAGTATCGACAGGCAGAATAAGCAAAAAGACATGGCTGCAGAGATGAGGAAAGAATTTTCGGCAAATGTTTCCCACGAACTTAAGACGCCCCTTACCTCTATCTCAGGGTACGCCGAGATCATGAAAAACGGGCTGGTGCGTCAGGAGGATATGAAGACATTTTCGGAGCGTATTTATCATGAGGCGAGCCGGTTGATCGTATTGGTAGGAGACATCATCAAGTTGTCGAGACTTGACGAAGGCAAAGTGGAGATTGAAAAAGAAGAGGTGGATCTGTACGCCCTTACCGGTGAGATCGTAAACCGCCTGACTCCACAGGCGAATGCCAGAGGAATCTGCGTGGAATTGACAGGTGAGTCTGTGATGTATAGAGGAATCCGCCAGGTACTGGATGACATGATCTATAATATCTGTGAGAATGCGATAAAATACAATCGAGAAGGTGGAACGGTCAATATATGGGCAGGCGGCACACAAACAGGAAAGAAAGTGATCGTAAGAGACAGCGGGATCGGAATTCCGGAAGGAGAGAAAGAACGAATCTTTGAGCGCTTTTACCGGGTGGATAAGAGCCATTCCAAAGAGACGGGCGGAACAGGACTTGGATTGTCGATCGTAAAACATGGAGCGATTCTTCACGGTGCAGATATTCAGGTGGAGAGTGTCGAGGGGGAAGGGACGAAGATGGAAGTGACGTTTTAGGGAGAATGTTGAAAATGGGAAAGATTATTTTATTTCATGGTACTCCTGATAAGAATGTAGTGCAAAGATATGGATGTGGAGATGATAAACACGATTATGGTCGTGGGTTTTATCTAACAGAAAACTTTGAACTTGCAAAGGAATGGGCGGTGTGCCGACCAAATGAAGTGAATGGCTGGGTTCACAAATACGAATTAGATACGGACGGATTAAAAATACTGGATTTTCAAGAAAAAGATATTTTGTCGTGGTTAGCGGAGTTGATGAAACATAGAGATGCGGCAGATTCCAAGCGTTACCGAATGCTCGCAAAGAAATTTATTGAAAAATACGGTATTGATACTGCGCAGTATGATGTCATAAAAGGATGGCGGGCAAATGCTTCTTATTTCTATATTGCAAAGGAATTTGTCAGAGATAATATTGATATTGAGATATTAGAGAAACTGTTATCATTAGATGGCTTGGGAGTGCAGTATTGCATCAAGTCAGAGGTGGCTTATTCACGACTACACGAAGTAGATGGTGAAATTTATGCGGTTAAATATGATGAATTTAATGAAAAATATAATCAAAGAGATGTAACAGTAAGAAAAAATATATGTGAATTAGTTGATTCTGATGAAAACAAGGTCATCAATGTATTTAGTACACTTTTTAGGGAGTGATGATAATGAAAGTTTATCATGGACTCCATGATTTTTAAAATTCGACGAGGTGAAAGTTGTATGAAATGATTAGAACCTGAAATTATAGATTATTATAATGGTGAAGTTGTTACGATGATAACTGAAAAATATGGGTTGGATTATATGGAGGCTTTAAAAATATTTGTGTGTTCAAAAACACATGAGATGCTTGAAAATGAAGAGTATGGAATGACGGAGTTTGGTGCAGGAGCAATATTTGAAATATGGGAATGTGAAAGAGTCACAGGTAATCCGGGAAACTCGATTTATATAAGGGGTGAATAGTATGACGGAAGAAATGAAGATATGGAGCACTTGTTAGATTTTGGAACGATAGTAGAAACGCATAAAGAAAGCAACTATCTTGCGATAGATGCTTCCACGAATGAAAATATCGTTTTGTTAGTGTCTGCTGTTTAATATATCAAGAAGTTCTCGCGGGGTTACAATGTATGGTTCTTTAGGAAAGTGTCTGATATTTCCTGTTACAAGATAAGCGTTGTCATCGCGCTTCTCAAGTACAACTGTGTAGAAAGGTACATCTTTCATATCCGGGAGAATTATTTTGGCGGGAGATGGATCAACAAGAATACCATATTTTTCAATGGCGGAAAGCAAGTATTCAATCATCTCACTGGAGAAGCCGAATTTTTTACGGGAGAGGACTTCCCGATATTCTTTTGTGATAACATTACTGTAAATCGGAATGATCTCGCCGCTGATTACCTTTGTCAAGACTTGAACAGTAGCGGAGTCATCTTTTCTGGAGAGCAAAGCTGAAATGAGCACATTAGTGTCAATGACTGCGTAACAGATCATGCTTTGTCCTCCGTTCGGG
>CAYOSJ010000122.1:0-1642 GCA_964406595.1 uncultured Dorea sp. | reverse complement strand
TCATCCAGATTCATGCCTGCAACGCCGTTATCCTGCGCTTGTGCTCTTAAAGCCATAAATGCCTGCATTGCACCTTCTCTGGTGATATCTGTTTCTGGAGAGGAAATCTCAAAAGGAATTTTACGTTGCCTGACGACTGCTCTTGCAAATATATTGATTGCAGTGGATGCGTTCATGCCGAATTCCTGACATAATCCATCAAATTGCTTTTTTAATACTTCGTCCATACGAACGCTGAAAGTTGCCTGTGCCATAGTAATTCCTCCTTTATATCTTTTCTATATTATATGCGAAAAGGTGCGAAAAATCAATAATTTGAACACAAAAGGTTCGATATATATATTTTTTTTGTATTCTATCGATTATAATTGGCATATTCATGAGAACAGTTATTGATAAAAATGTAAATCTGTGATAATATGAATGAATAAAAAGTGTAATTTCGTGCAAAAATGCATAATGAAAAGCGTAATTTCGGAAGTGTATGGTTTTGATATAATTAGCGAGAGGTGTCTTCGTGTTTAAAAGAAAAATATATAATGATATTAAACAATGGAAAGAAGAATCCGATGGAATGTCGGCGCTTTTGATAGAAGGTGCAAGGCGTATCGGTAAAAGTACAGTTGTAACAGAGTTTGCAAAAAAAGAATATCAAGATTATCTGCTGATAGATTTTTCAATATGTGAAGAAGCTGTCAAAACAAATTTTGATAATATTGGAAACCTGGATGTTTTTTTTCGGAATATGTTTCTCTTAACTGGAAAAGTATTAAAACCTGATGAGTCAGTAATCATATTTGATGAGGTGCAATTATTTCCAAAAGCGCGTCAGTCTATAAAGCAATTAGTGAAAGACGGAAGATATCACTATATAGAAACAGGTTCTCTGATATCCATTAATAAGAATGTTAAAGACATCCTTATCCCATCAGAGGAAGAAAGTATAAAGATGTTTCCAATGGATTTTGAAGAATTTCTGTGGGCGAATGAAAATTATATTTACATGGATGCCATAAAAGAAGCTTTTGGGAGAAAGAAAGCATTGGGAAATGATGTTCATAGAAAAATCATGCAGATGTTTCGGAACTATATGGCTGTTGGAGGAATGCCTCAGGCAGTAGAAGCATACGTGGCAGGAAAAGATTTTCGGACGATCGACAGAATCAAGAGAAATATTATTAAGTTATATATACAGGATTTAAAAAAACATGATAGTGATGATGGCGATAAGGCATCGTTAGTTTTTAAATCATTGCCGGAGCAGTTGATGAATCATAATTCCGTTTTTAGGTATTCCATTATTGATGAAAATGCCAGACAAAGAAACTGTGGTAATGCGATAGATTTTTTAGAGGAATCAATGATTGTAAATAATTGTGTAAATGTTACAAAACCGGAGGTATCATTAGGGTTATATGCAAATCATTCTAAATTCAAAATGTTTATGGGAGATACGGGATTGCTTATTTCGTTTATCCTTCAGAACAGCAAAGAAACTCCAGACAAAATGTACCGCTCACTTATACTTGATGATCTGGGCGTAAATCAGGGGATGATTTTTGAAAACATAGTGTCGCAGATGCTTAAGACAAATGGACATGAATTGTTTTACCATGAGTTTGATTATCGGGCGGAGAACAAT
>CAYOSJ010000121.1:0-5184 GCA_964406595.1 uncultured Dorea sp. | reverse complement strand
GCAATGGAATATATCTGAAATGCAACGCCGTAATATCCCATTCCCTCATCTCCTAAAATATGGATAAGAGGAACTTTATAGACGGCTCCTATGATCTTCGTGATAACTCCTGCAACTGCCAGAATCGACCCCTGAACCAGAAAATTTTTTCCTGTTGTTTTTCCTTTTTCAGACATGTTCTACTCCGTTTTATCGTAATATGTTCAACTCTTCTAATATTTCCCTTTGAAGAGTTTCCATCTGTTCACGTTCTTCATCTTCTATATGGTCATATCCACATAAGTGTAACATAGAATGTGCAATTAAGAAAGCATACTCCCGTTTTATGGAATGTCCGTATTCTTCTGCCTGGGCAAGAACCTTATCTTTGGAAATAACAATATCTCCCAAAACCAGTTCTCCGCTCTCAGGACTAAAACATTCCTCACATTCTTCCAAAAACTCAAATTCCCCTGGTATCTCATAGTCGATCATGGGAAAAGACAGGACATCTGTCGCCCTGTCAACACCGCGGAATTCCTTATTCATGGCATGAATCTCCTCATCTGTCGTAAGGAGAAGATTCACCTCTGCCTCATAAGGGCAACCTACATGATCAAGGACTCCTTCTACGACTTCTTCCGCCAGTTCTGCACATGGAAGTTCCAGTTTCAGAGTTCCTTCTTCTTCATAGTATACGGTCATTTATGTCTCCTCTTTCCTTCTCGTCTGTCATTATTTCGCGGTTTCGCCTTTCCTTCGTAATCTTCATAGGCTTTTACGATCTTCTGTACAAGCGGATGACGTACAACATCCTTGCCTGACAGGCGGCAGATACTGATATCTTCAATATTCTTCACTACTTTTACCGCTACGTCAAGCCCTGAGATCTGACCGGAAGCCAGATCCTTTTGTGTTTCATCTCCGGTGATGACAACTTTTGATCCGAACCCGATCCTGGTCAGGAACATCTTCATCTGCGCAGGCGTTGTATTCTGCGCCTCATCCAGGATAATAAACGCATGATCAAGAGTACGCCCTCTCATATATGCAAGAGGGGCAACTTCAATAAGCCCCTTCTCCGAATTTTTCAGGAAACTCTCCGCTCCCATGATCTGATACAATGCATCATAAAGCGGACGTAAGTATGGATCGATCTTACTCTGCAGATCACCCGGCAGAAACCCTAATTTCTCTCCGGCTTCGATCGCCGGTCTTGTAAGAATGATCCTTCCAACTTCATTATTCTTAAACGCAGTAATTGCCATTGCCATTGCAAGATAGGTCTTTCCGGTTCCGGCAGGACCAAGACCGAACGTGATCATCTGCTTTCTGATGGCGTCTACATATTTCTTCTGCCCGAACGTCTTTGGTTTGATCGGTTTTCCCTGCAGCGTATGACAGATGATATCCTTATCGATCTCCAGGACATTTTCTTCGCTGTCCTCCATCACAAGAGAAAGAATATAATCTACATTCTGCTCCTGTATGGTATTTCCTCTTTTGGACAATTCCGTAAGCTGTCCAAGGACGCTTTTTGCTTTTGTAACCCGCAAAGCATCTCCCATGATCTTTACATTTTCGCCTCTGGCGATCAAAGTCACCTGAAGCGTTCTTTCTATTTTCTTTGCAAACACATCAAACTGTCCGAAGACATTTGCTTCATGTTCTGCCGGAATGTCAATGACTGTTTCCATCATTCCCATTTATCTATTCTCCTGCCTGCTCATTTTCTTCTGCCGTCTTCGTGATCTCAAGAGGTACGGATGGTTTCTTCTCTCCGACTGGCATCTTCATAATAAGAGTCCCCTTTGCTTTTGCCACATCGGACTCTGTGTATATTTTAACATCATTCCGGATAATTTCTACCCCTTTTTTCTCTAAATCTTCACAATATCGAAAAAATCTGTCACTTAAGAAATTTTGATATTCTTCCTGTGTATACTTCTTTTCACAAGTCGTATAAGGAACTGCACTTCTCGTTCCATAAAAAACGGGAAGATAAAAATTATCAAACAATTTTACCTGCGTCTCCGCAGAATAACCTTCAAAATGTTCATATTTATTTTTCACGCTCCCAAGTGCGATTCTCCAGTTTCCAATTCGCAGATACTGTTCCTGTTTTTTAATGTCATACAACTTCTTTTCATCGTAGGCTAGTTTCCGGCTGTCCTCATACGTAAGATCTGCCTGCCCCGTAATATCTGCATCTGCCTCCTGATAATGATAGGATATGGTCTCTCCTGCGTCATTATTCACAGGAACCTGTCCTGACACCAGCAGGTCGCCTGCCTTTACTTCGGTTCCTTCTTTTACCACAGGAATTCCCCGCCTTGTTACGATATTTGTGATCACACAGTCTCTGTCCGCCACAATATCCACAGGTTCCGTGACAGTCATCAGATTCTCTCCCCCATTTACCTGCGGTTGTCCTGACACATCCTCTTCTTTTGTATCACTTGCGGTCACATCTTCATTTTCTTTGATCTGGATAATCAGTTTCGATCCGTCAATGGAGGCTGACACCCAGATGATATCGTTGTATTCTTTTCGAATATCTTTTACAATCCTGGCACAGTCCACTTCTTTGACTCGCATACCATTCTGAACGTTTTTTGTCGCAAGAAATCTAAGAAGCGTTTCATCTGTTCTTGTAAGATTTCCACGAATATCAATACTCCATATAAATCTGGACAAAATATAGATAAGGATAAGACAGTTCGCCGTACCCACAAAAAACAACCGCCGCTTCCGGTAACGGTTAAGAAAAAAAGGAAAACCGATGCGCCTGACGATCACGATCTTCGTCCCTGTCTTTCGCACGATCGGTTTTACCTGCCGGAATCCCCGGATACTGATATTCATTTCATAAGCATTTCCTGCGGGCTGAAGCGCCCATAACCGGATTCCCCTGTGACGGCAGGCGTTTAAGAAACGCTCTGTCCCGTTTCCCGATATACGGATGCGCAGATACCCGCGGATATATTGAAAAATCTTAAGCAGCAATCATTACACGCCCCCCTGCACCTGATATTCAATGGTCTCTATCCTTCCGGTGATCTTCATGTCATCGTTGGTATAATAATCAATGCATAGATTTTTTCCCGTAATGCGAATCTGTCCGACTTTTGTCTGAACTCGTATCAACAGATCCGTATATTCTATAATCCCACGATAATTCTCAATATTGACCTCGGTATGTCCGAGAATCGTCAGAAGTGGCTGCCCGAGAAGTACATCCTTGGGAACCTCCGTGGATTCAATGAGCCTGCTTTTTAACGCATGTTCTCGATTCTTTCCCCGTGTCTTTTTCTTCATAGTCACGCCATTCACAGATTTTATAATAATCTATGTGGCGTTTCTGTCAAATATGCATTTCGAACATCTTATCGTTTCCACTTCAATAACGCTTCTTTATCTTCCTTACTTACACGAAAGGACTCCCGAATCTTCTGAATGGATTTGTTCTGCGTAAAATCATCCAACTTATTGTTCTGTAAAAATGTCCCGGTTTCCTGTGGAAATTTCACATAGCAGACGGACACTGCCCATGCAACTGCCATTTTCACATAATAACCCTCGTGGCAGATCGCGTCGAAAGTCTGAAACAAACGTGCAAGAAATCCTTCTGTCGCAAAATGATCCAGCATACAGACAACTGCAAATCGAATCTCATATTCCTTATCACTTTCTGCATAGTTTAAAAGAAAGGAAAACCATTCCTCCGGGTCCTTCTTCATAAATTTGTAAGTCATGCAACTACTGTCGCAGACCGCCCAGTTATCAATAAATGGAATAAATTCTTCGAGAAGTTGTTTTCGCTCCTTGATACTGCATGTTAAATATCCGATCAGTATACCATGGATCAAAAGTTCCTCATGGTATGCCTCTCCACGTTTTTCTGCTTCCACAACCGCCTGTATATAATTTCGCCCATTCTCCTTCGCCAGCCCTTTGGCGATCTTGCGAAGACGTGGCAGACGAACGCCCAGCATGGGCGCCGTATCACCTGGGACAAGAGACTTGTTGAATGATCTGTATGTATCATCTGTCTCTTCCCAAAGTTGTTCCCGCACCTCTTCCATATATAAGTGGCTTTTCACGTATTCGTAATCTCCGCCAAATACGGCTCCCGACATCCCGAATACCTTAGCAGTCTCCACATTTTCCTTACGGTCATCAATAAAGAAACATTCCTCTGGTAACAGATTATATTTTTCACACAGATGTCCATAGATCCTGATATCCGGTTTCACGATGTGGATATCGCAGGACACCACACTTCCGTCAAAATAATCAAGGGGCGCAAAATTGGGAAAATAATCGTAGAAAGAACTACTGGCATTTGACAGTATGTAAATGCGATATCCCCTGTCTTTTGCCATTTGACAGAATTCCTGAGCGCCTTTTACCGGTTTCATGCACATCGTCCAAAAAAGTGCACAATTCTTAAGCGCTTCATGAAGTCTCTCCGGCACCCGCTCCTTCACTTTTTCATACCGTCCCAAATCTGTAAGAAGCCCCAGATCTCCCTGTTCCCACTCCGGACCTTCAAAAAGTTCTCTTCTTATGATTGCCCGGTCTTCTTTATGATCCATGTAATGGCACAGACACACTTCCGGATCATAAGTTAGCAGCACGTTCCCCATGTCAAATATGATGTTTTTTATCATAATCCGTCTTACCTTCCTGTTGTTTGAGAAATTCCTCTCGCCGTATCACGAATGCCAGATGTGGCATATCTATATGATAATAATGTTTCATCAGATGTTCTTTCAGAACCATGCCGTTTCGTTTCGCTACATTCTGTGACGCGATATTGGTATCACGGATGATCGTATAGACCTCCTCCGCTTTCAGGACATGAAATGCATATTCTTTACAGGCGACAGCCGCCTCTGTGGCATACCCTTTATGCCAGTATGCCTTTTGAAAGAGATAACCTACTTCGAGGACATTTCTACCATTACACTCCTGTATGGTAAGCCCTGCCTGCCCGATCATCTCATCTGTTTCCTTTAGGACCACTGCCCATAATCCGAACCCATCTTCCCGGTAACGGCGGAACTGATTCTCAAGCCATGCCCTTGCTTCTTCATCTGAAAATGCATGTTCGTAAGCATACATTACTTCCTTATCCTGCAGGATCTTACAAAGAGCAGGATAATCTTCTTCTGTCATTTTTCTTAAGATTAATCGTTCTGT
>CAYOSJ010000120.1:0-5219 GCA_964406595.1 uncultured Dorea sp. | reverse complement strand
TACAAAGAGCAGGATAATCTTCTTCTGTCATTTTTCTTAAGATTAATCGTTCTGTCTCCAGTATCATGATACACCACCTGTTTTCAGATTGTACATGCGATTGCCTGTTTTAGCCTTCATAATCCAGACAGGCTCTCTCCATAACATAAGGACGTACGAACTCGTCTGCCACTTTCACATGCTCCGGATGCGTTCCATAAATTGCGATATCCTCTGCTTTTTCAAAGGTTGTCACAAGCGCGATATCATGCGTACTTGAGGGGATTGGCTCCTCTACAAATGCTACGGTAAGTAATCCCGGTACCTTTCCCACAAGTGCTTTTAAGTTTTCAGCCATTGCTTTCTTAAGTTCTGGTTTCTTATTTTCTTCCACTTCCGGTTTGAATTTCCACATAACGATGTGATAGATCATGACATCTCCTCCTCTGTCTTTTACATTGTATGTCATTATTATACAACTTTAAGCCCCAATAATCCACTTCCTGTTATCGTGATTCTTCTTCTTTCTCTTCAATGAAAACGTCGGACAGTTCGTTCTGTGTCTTTCTGAATTCTTCCGCCCTGTATTTCTCCCATGCAGTTGCCTGTTTAAATTCCGTCGGCTGATTGATCACGATCTGAGGGAATGGAACATTGATATCATATTTATCAAAGATCAGTTTCATTTCACGATTCAGGTCACGCTCCATCTGTATTCTGTCACTCTCGGCACAAAGAACCATAACACGGATATTTACGCTGTTGTCACCAAGAGAGACAACACCTTTATAAAACGGTCCGTCAATGATCTTCGAGAGATGTTTCTTAATATTCGGAAATTCTTTTTCCAGAACGGCTTCCACACGCTCCAGAGACTCCCCATATTCGATCCCTATATCCGTCCATGAGTAAGAGTAGTCTCTTGTCATATTGATAACACCGCACACATCACTATTGCTGATGATCTTCACATTCTGACTTCCGTCCTGGATCTTTGTTGTACGTATCCCTATTTCAACAACCGTACCACGATAATCCCCGATCGTAACGATATCTCCTACCTGGAATTCTCCTTCAAAGATAATGAAAAGTCCTGCAAGAATATCAGAAACAAGTGTCTGTGCGCCAAGACCTATCACCAATGTCAGGATTCCCGCAGATGCAAGTAATGTCTTTGTATCTACTCCAAACAAGGACAGACAATAATATAAGATAACGATACAGGAAAAGTATTTTACAAAACTATGCAGCATCCGGCAGATGGTCTCTCCCTTTGCGCCGAATGTACGGGATAAGGCAGTCAGTACTCTCTGTACGATCATCGTGATCACACCCACGATACAGATGATCAGAACCGAACCTGTAAATGCAAATATGTTAAATCCTTTTGACCATTTCCCGCTGAGGACATAAAGGAAAATAGAATTACTGTCAAAAAAGGTATCTTTCATAAATACTGCCACACAGATAATTGCGGCAAGAACTGCAAGAAGCCCCTTTAACATAACAAATAATTGTTGTTCTGCCGTCTTGTCACTCCAATGAATACTTTCATTGCTCCACCGGCTTGCAGCAGATGTTGTCTTTTTCTTTCTGCCTTCCGGCGTGGAAATATCAAAGTTGATGCCACCCTTTTGTTCTTCTTCAGCCGCATTTTTCTCCGGTTCACGGCTGATCGTAAGCAGAAGGAATATAAGGGAAAGCCCCACAAGGCTTGCTATCCCTGTTGCAACCGTAATCGGAACCCGGTTCCCACTGATCGCTTTTTCCGGAACGGCAGCATAGATATAGTAATCACTTGTCTCTACAGAGGATGCATAGAGTCTGTCATTGTTGATCGTGATATAACCTACATACTCATCCGTAAACTGTTCTTTCGCGATTCCTGCTTTTTCTGCATTTCTTCCGATTAATTTTTCATTCGGATGATATACGAATTTATGATTTTCTTTGTCTACTGCAAATACAATTCCATCTTTTCCCACTTTGAAGTTGGACATGATCGTCTCGATCTTCATGTCAGCAAGAAGTTCTTCTAATTTCTCCGGTGTTACCCCGATCTGTGTAAATCCGTCTGTATATCCGTCCGCATTGTGTTTTGCCACACCTATGTACTGACAATATTTTCCGGAGATTTCATCTTCTTGTGCCTCCTGAATCAGATATTCCGTACCAAGAAGTATTTTATTGAATTCATAAGACTGTTCTTCCGGATCCTGGCTTAATGAAAATTTGATAAATGATGTGTTCGTTGCTGTCTGTGTTCCATTTTCATCAAATACATTTATCGAATCTACATCAAGGATTTCTGCAAGATCCGCCAGTTTCTCTCTGTTCGCAAGGTATGGACTCTTCTCTGTAATATACGCTGCAATCCTCGCTTTATTCAGATAACGGGCATTATAACGTTCCGTCATCTCTTCTTTTTCATCCTGAAGTTTCTTGATCTCTTTCTCAATTTCCTGCACATGCTGACTGTTACTCATAGACTGACGGGAAAAAGAGAACAATGTCTGCATATAGAAAGACACAAGAAGAATACAGACAAATCCAAAAACAGCGACTGCCCCGATCTTGCTTCCAACTACTTTGTTATAATGATATTTTCCGAAGAAAGGCTTATTTTTTTCTTCGTCGTCTTTCTCTTCCATAAAAAGAGCATAAGTAATTACAAGGGTAAGTACCGTAAATACTGTAAACAGGATCAGTCCTACCGTCGTATTTCTTGACGCGATGATCTCATCTTCAGATACCGCACAGATAATGTAGGCATCTTCGGTCATTGTTACGCCACAATATAATCTTTCCCCATCTACGGTCAGCCACTCATAATTGCCATCTTCCAGAGCCTCAACAGAGATTCCTGCTGAAAGGGCATCCATCCCGACAAGTTCTTCTTCCGGATAGTAAAGGAATGTATAATCCTTTGCGGAAATTGCAAATGCATAGCCGTCCAGGCCAACCGTCACATGAGAAAGCATGCTTTCCCACGTAGATGTTCTGGACAGAAGATGGTTCAGTTCTTCCGGATCCTGTTCTAATACAACCATTGTGTTGTCATCAATCGCACTTGCATAATAGCGAAATGTCCTGCCGTCGATCGATACATCAAATCCTTCGGAAGCATTGCCGGTTCGGATCGACTCACGCAGCTGGTTGTAACGGCTAAGCGTAAAGTCCGCCCTTGTATCCTGCGCCTGTGCAAGGATATTTCCTGCCTGATCCGTGACAAGTACATTGTCTACTTCCAGAATTTTTTTCGCTTCCTGCATATTTGCAGCAGTATAACCGGACAATACGTTATTCTGAAACATAAATGAGAGGCTATCTGCCTTCCCTTTATAAACTTCATCAAAAGATGCGGTCGTCTGCTCTTTTGATATCTTTCCCTGATCGACGATCTCCTTCATCTGCTCTAACTTGATCTTCGTATTGTTTTTCTGTTCATTTACAGAAAGACTTGTCTGCATTCTGACAAGAAGTCCGCCAAGTATGATCAAAAATATAAATTCAACTGCAAACATTAAGATTGCTTTTCTCTTAAATCCCTTACGCAAAACCGCACCTCCCTCTAATTCCATTTATCAATGAATCTGTCGATCGTCCCGTCATCCAACATTTCCTGGATTGTTTTAGCAATTTTCTTGCTCAGTTCAGAATCCTTCTGGGTTGCAACACCATATTCTTGCTCAAAGATTATCGGGTCAAGAAATGTACGGTCCTCATTCATATAGGTACCTGCAATAGAACCGTCAAGACACGCTGCATCAATCGTCCCCTCTTCCAGCATCCTGCTAAGTTCTTCATAAGACGGTGCCTTCGTTACTTTTACATTACTATAAACTGTTTCATTGTCATCATTTGAGATAACAGTTTCATCAATCATGCCCAGTTCCAGCATCTTCTGCGCAAGCAGCGGTCCTGCGCTCGCGCCTGAGAGTACACCCACATTCTTACCTTTTAAATCTGTAAGTGTTGTAAACATTGTGGATCTTTCAACCATAACTCGCATTGTATCTGTATAATAAGCTGGTGAAAAGTCGAAGTTCTCAAGTCGTGTATCTGAAATCGTATACGTTGCCACAATACAGTCTACTTTTCCGTCAAGCAGTGTCTGCTTTCTGTCATCCGGTGTGACTTCTACCAATTCCACGTCACTATACCCCATTCTTTTTGCCATCTCGTCTGCAATATCAATTTCTAATCCACTATAATTCCCTGTTTTTTCGTTCAGATATCCGAAATTAACAACGTCGCTTCGGACGCCGACCTTCAATGTCCCTGAATCATCAGAAACTTTACCACATCCGGCAAGACTTAGTGAAAAAACAAGTAATACAGATATGACAAGGCAACAATTTTTCCATAATCTTTGCATGATGCTTTTCCTCCCTTTGCTCTCCTCTTATTTATTGTAAAAATTCAAAATATGTAGTATGGTATAATCCAAAAAAAGACATTGAAAACCTCGTCATCAATGCCTTTTTTTTAATTGTATGTTGATTGCCGTTAATTGCTCTTACTGTCAGAGTTTAAGAAATTCCAGATTACCGCAGCAATTACCGCACCAACAAATGGACCGACGATAAATACCCAAACCTGTGAAAGGGCTTCTCCTCCTGCAAAAATTGCCGGACCCAGACTCCTTGCCGGATTCACACTTGTTCCTGTAAGCGGAATACCGATAATGTGAACAAATGTCAGTGTAAGACCAATGACAAGCCCCGCAACATTTGAAAACTCCGGTTTTGATGTTACACCCAGAATTGTAATCAGGAAAATACATGTTAAAACAATTTCAACAACAAGAGCACCTGCCATGTTCAGTCCAACATAAGATGCGTCACCATATCCATTTGTTCCAAGTCCTGTTATAACAGGATCGCACATACTTCCTACTATTTTTAAAAGTCCTGCTGCTACAAGTCCACCGAGCACCTGCGCTACCACATAACCGGCAAAATCCTTCCCATTCATTCTCTTACTGATCAACATAGCAAGGGATACAGCCGGATTGATATGACAGCCGGAAATATTTCCGATCGAATATGCCATTGCAACAATTGAAAGACCAAATGCTGCTGCAATACCGAAAATTCCAAGCACTCCATCGATTCCACCAGAGATTGCCGCCGCACCACAACTTACAAATGTAAGTACAAATGTTCCGATAAACTCTGCTACATATTTTTTCATTCTCATTCCTCCTCGTTTCTCTTCAGTCGATTATCAAATTTTAG
>CAYOSJ010000119.1:0-5230 GCA_964406595.1 uncultured Dorea sp. | reverse complement strand
ATGAAGCAGGTCGGTCTCAATGTGGCAAGTGATCCCCTGATGAGTCTGGAATACATCGGCGTAAAGGGCGGCATGGTCGTTCTGGTTGCTGATGACCCGGGACCGATCTCCTCACAGACAGAACAGGATACCAGACATTTTGCTGCTTTCTCCAAACTACCGTGTTTCGACCCGACCTCTGCGCAGGAAGCTTATGAGATGGTACAGGAGGCATTTGAATACTCTGAGAAATATCACACACCCGTATTTTTAAGACCTACCACACGGGTGTGTCATGGTTATGCGTCCATCATGGTAAAAGACACATCTGAATACACCGTACACATACCCGATGGTTTTGTGAAGGATTCCAGCCGCTGGGTGATTTTCCCACGTCTCTCCTTCCAAAATCATGTAAAGATCGAATCGAGGAATGTAGAACTTGCCAAAGATTTTTCTTCTTATAAGAGAAACGAGATCATTTTCCCCAGCGGGAAAAACCATTCTCTTAAAAAGGGGGTTGCCTCTGCCGGCATCAGTTTTACATACGCCCGTGAATCATTAGAATCCCTTGGCATGACACGATTACTAAAGATCGCCACCCCATTTCCGTTTCCAGAGGCACTGGCACTTGAATTTTTAGAAGGATTGGACGAAGTGCTCTGTATCGAAGAACTGGATCCGGTAATTGAGCGGGAACTTACATATCTGTGCGGCAAGCATCATCTGCCTGTGAAAATATATGGAAAACTTACCGGACATGTGAAAAATGCAGGCGAAAATACAAGAGACAGTGTGCACAAGAATTTATTAGAATTTTTAGAAATATCTGAAGAGAACAGCATTTCTTCTGCTTCCTGTGACACAGACAAAAAGCCACCTCTTCCGGTCCGTCCCCCTGTGTTGTGTGCAGGCTGCCCGCACCGTGCCTCCTTCTATGCGGTAAAGACCGCCATGAAAGGAAAGAAGACGATTTTCTGCGGTGATATCGGCTGTTACACGCTCGGAAATGCTATGCCTCTTGACATGGTAGACACTTGTCTTTGCATGGGCGCAGGACTTGGAATCTCACAGGGCGTAGGTCGTATTGAACCTGACACTTCCTGTTTTGCATTTGTCGGAGACTCTACCTTCTTTGCCTCTGCCATTCCCGGTGTGATAAACGCTGTTTACAATCAGGCAGAGATGACGTTAGTTATATTAGACAACTCTACTACCGCCATGACCGGGCACCAGCCACATCCCGGCACGGGGCGCACCATGATGGGGGACGTAGTGCAGAAAATCAATATCGAAGCAGTCCTTCGCGGCATCGGACTTACCGTTGTGGAAACTGTCGATCCGCTTGATCTCAAGGCTTCTGTAGACTGTGTGAAGCGTGTGGCAAAGGAACCGGGCGTAAAAGCAATTATTTTCAGATCCCCTTGTATCGCCATTACCAAGCCGACAGGTTGTATGACGATTGATCTGTCAAAATGCATAAACTGCAAGAAATGTATCAAAGAACTGGGCTGCCCGGCGTTATTTATCAAGGATGGGCAGATAAGCATCGACACTTCCTTATGTACCGGCTGCGGACTCTGCTCTAAAATATGTCCGACCTGTGCAATTACTCACAGTCATGCGGATTCCGGTATAGATTCTGAATCTATGAAACGCAAGATGGGAGGTGACCATCATGAATAAAAACATCGTCCTTTGTGGCGTCGGTGGTCAGGGAACCGTCCTTGCCTCCAAATTAATTGCCTCTGCCGCCATGAAGAAAGACATTCCCGTTATGAGTGCGGAAACCATCGGTATGGCGCAGCGGGGTGGAAGTGTATTCAGCCACATCCGTTTAGGCAGTCATCTGCACTCTCCCATGATCGCGGAAGGAACGGCAGATATCATCATCGCATTTGAACCGGGTGAAGCCGTCCGTATGCTTCCTTATCTCAGGAAGGGTGGGCAGGTAGTTGTCAGCAGGCGCATGGTTATGCCTGTGACCGCAACACTTTCCGAAACTTCTTACAACGGAGAAGATATGATCACTTATCTTGAAAAACATCTTGAGCATCTTCTTGTGGTGGATACCGAAAAAGCATGTGCGGACATCGGTTCTTCAAAGGTATTGAATATCCTGCTTTTAGGCGCAGCCATTCACAGCGGCGCATTAGGACTTACAGAAGAAGAGATCCAGGACGCGATCCGGGAGCGATTGCCGGAGAAGTTTCACGAATTAAATTTTCAGGCACTTAGGTACACAAGAGAACACGCTTCCCTATAACCGCATGGCAAAATATATAGCACGCGATGTTTCCTATTATACCTTATCGTGCGAAGCATATATTTATCAATCACACATACACGAAATTTTCAGAAAGGGCAAAACATTTATGCAGATTTCAAAGTTACAGATCCAACAGGTAAACAAACAGATCCAGACGCTTATAAAGGCAGAAAGTTTCTACGGCAGGAAACTCGAAGAAGCCGGCATCACAGGGATCGCCACATCAGAGGATTTCGAACAGCTTCCATTTTCCGAGAAAAATGATCTTCGGGAAGCATATCCTCTCGGACTGATGACTGCCCCGGAAGAAGACATTGTGAGAATCCACTCTTCTTCCGGTACAACCGGACTTCCGGTCATTATTCCTTACACAGCCAAAGATGTAGATGACTGGGCGATCATGTTTAGCCGCTGCTACGAAACTGCCGGAATCACAAATAAAGACCGGATTCAGATCACGCCGGGGTACGGATTATGGACAGCCGGAATCGGTTTTCAAAGCGGTGCAGAAAAATTAGGTGCTATGGTCGTTCCCATGGGTCCCGGAAACACAGATAAGCAACTCCAGATGATGATGGATATGAAAAGCACCGTTCTCTGTGCAACTTCTTCCTACGCCCTACTTCTCGCCGAAGAGATCGAGAAACGTGGCATCAAGGAGAACATCCATTTAAAAAAGGGCGTCATTGGTTCCGAACGTTGGGGCGAGACAATGCGCCAGCGGATCCAGAACGAACTGGGCATTGAATTATACGATATCTATGGACTGACAGAAATCTACGGTCCCGGCATCGGCATCAGTTGTATACACGATTGCGGCATGCATTACTGGGACGATTATATCTATATTGAGATCATCGATCCCGTAACTTTAAAACCAGTGCCTGACGGACAGTTGGGAGAAATTGTCATCACAACCCTTGTAAAAGAAGGGGCTCCTCTTATCCGTTACCGTACACACGACTTATCCCGCATTCTTCCAGGTGAGTGCCCCTGCGGCAATACCTTCCCGCGCCTTGACACCATTATGGGAAGAACCGACGATATGATCAAGATTAAAGGAGTTAACGTATTCCCAAGCCAGATTGAAGAAGTCCTTCGGGAGTTCCCTGAAGTGTCAAGCGAATATCAGATTCGTATCTCACATCTGGACGGTCGCGATACAATGCGGCTTTATGTCGAGACAAACGGTACGGTAGACTTCTTAGACCTGGCAAAACGGATCGCCACAACCATCAAAGGCCGTATCGGATTCACGCCACTTGTAAAAGTTGTAGAACTTGGACTATTACCCAGAAGCGAGAAAAAATCCAAACGCGTCATTGATGAAAGATATGAATAATCGAATCTGGGACGGAGTAATTTTAAAATTACTCCGTCCCAGATTCGATTTACCCTGTCCCAAATCAAAAATTCCCTGTCCCTTCTTCTTTCAGTTCGCTCAGATCAGATACCTTTCTGATACCATCTATGTGTTCAATGCTCTTTCGAACCGCTTTTGTATCAGCACTCAACTGCACAGACACCTTATAGTTAAAGGATTCTTTCAAAGGATTTTCTCCCTTCAATTCCGGTATATCTTCTCCCCCGAAATATTCTTCTTTGAATTCTTCCCAAGCCTGGTCTGCCGTCACAAATTCAATTTCGGAAACACCTTCTATCTGCCGCAATTCTTCTCCTGCATTATAAATCTGTTCTTCTGTCGCATTTGCCTCAAAAAAGATACGTAAATTTTTAATCTGATATACGTGATACGCCGCATAAGAGGTACTTCCCATTGCCAGCAATATCACACAAACAAGCGCTGCTACTGCAATTTTCGAACGCCTGACAAATCCGCCGGCGGATTTCTTTTTTGCAGGAATACTTTCTTTCAGACTTTCTTTCATTTCCTCTGGCATTGTCAGTGTCTGTAACACATATTGTAACTGTTTTTGATTCATGATGTATGCTCCTCTCTTATTTATGATAGTTTTTCTCTCAACATTTCCCGACCTCTTTGAAGCCGCTTTTTTACCGCGTCAGAGGACAACCCTGTAATTTCTGATATTTCTTTGATGCGGTATCCCTCCAAATAGTATAATATCAATATACTTTTTTGTTTTGGCGGCAATTGAAACAATTCCTTTATAATTTGTTTATCCTCTGGAATCACCAGTACCTCCTCGATTTGAGAAAAATCGAGATACCTGTGTTTTTTCCGAAATCTCAGAAAATCAATGCATAAATGGTGAGTTACTTTTAACAGCCATGCTTTCTCATGTTCTTCATCCTTAAATACAGGAGACTTTTCAAGATAGCGGATAAACACCTCCTGAAGTATGTCCTGCGTATCATGCTGGTTTCCAACCTGAACATACACCGTGCGGTAAAGCAAATCTCCATAGTTGTCAATGATCTTGCTCACATCTTTTTTCTTCATGTCACTTATCCTCCTTACCTTATACACGAATCAAAAACAAACAAAGTGACATAGGAACAAATTTTTTTATTACAGATTTACATATTTTGTACCGAAAAACAGAAAACGCCCGGAGCAGGGCAGTTTCTACACCACGCCGACTCCGGGCCATACCGTTTCACTTTATGTTAAGAGGTGCCATTATCCCTCGATGGCAATATATTTCTTTTCTTCAACTGCAGGTTTTTTCGCTTCTGCTTTCGGAATATTCAATTTCAATACCCCACTTTCATACTTCGCATGGATATCCTCCTGTTTCATGTCCTCACCAACATAGAAAGTTCTTCTCATGCTGCCTGCATAACGCTCCCGACGAACGAACTTACCTGTTTTCTTTTCTTTCTCGTCTTTATCAAATCCCTTCGCGGCATTGATCACAAGATAGCCATCCTTCAACTCCAGAGAAAGTTCTTCTTTCTTAAAACCAGGCAGATCAATATCTACCTCATAATGATCATCATGCTCTTGCACATCTGTTTTCATCATATTCGCCGCATGACGTCCATACAGTTTTTTCTGTG
>CAYOSJ010000118.1:0-5446 GCA_964406595.1 uncultured Dorea sp. | reverse complement strand
AATAAAATTTATATAAACATAAATCTATTCAGCCGCGTTTAGATTTATGTAAATACCTAAAAATTGATTAACAAATTCTAAATATAATTTATTAAGAATTTGTAATAGCTTATAATATGCTCTTTATTTAAAGTATAGTGTACTTTCTTAGAGCTCAAAAATAATTGAGCAATTAATTGCACAATTATCTATTTAATGATTAGCCTTGTCTTTGTTTTTGTTTTGGATTTTCGCAAATAACGCGAACGCTTCCTTTTCTTTTGATTACTTTGCATTTTTCGCAAATTGGTTTTACTGATGATCTAACCTTCATGTGAGATCCTCCTTTCATCCATTGCTCTGCCTGTTGTATCTGCAACGTTTCTGCCATGATCCTTTTGCCTTTTTATTATATAACAATATCAGGGCATAGTAACCCCTCAGAAACGTGCTCATATAGTATATCACTTTATATATAATAAAGTCAATATGAATTTTTACATTTTCCTTTTCTCAAATCCATTATCTTTCACAAATATTCCAGTATTCCCTTGGAATCACGACTTTTACATACATCTCTGCGTCTGGATTGATTTCAACAGGAATCGGATACGCATTCTCATATTCATACGTCCCGGATATAACATTTCCTTCCTCGTCTTTCTCTTCCTCTATCACAGATTTTTCTCCCTTCATCTCCTCGGTGATCGTATATCCGCAAATGATCATAACGATCTCGTCTTCACCTGCACCAATTGCATCTGGCAGAGAGCCTCCCGTCTCGCCTGCATATTGCTCAGCTGTTAATGTAAGATACTCTCCGCTTGCTGCCGGCTCCAGCAAAAAGCATTCATCACTTGATGTCTCACAAGAAAGAGGCCTATAATAAATATAGTTTGCCTGTTGTCCTCTGGCGACATATACATTGACCTCTCTGTCCACCATGTTAGCCGCTTCTCTTCCCAAAGTATATTGAATGGCTGTATTTCCAGTCTCCTCGTCAACGGTCACTCCGAGGATCTCTATATCCAGATTCTTTCCCTCTGCTTTTAATGGTTCAGGCAGCGCTGCACGCTGATGCAGATACTTCTCCTCCGGTCTTCCTCCTGCTTCTTCGAAATTTACCTCTTTTATCTTTCTTACGATGATCTCAGTTCCTTCATAATACACTCTAGGGTCATGCCAAAGATCCGGTCCAAAGATGAATATCCCTTCCAATTCCACACATGCATTCGGAAATAACTGGTCCTGATCTGCAACCGCTTTGCAATTGATCAATATATCGGGATAATTGTTGGAACCGTCATCGTTCATCCACCCGTATGTATGATAGTTTAGATCCGGAACCAGCCTGGCCTGCCCCTCCTTATACACACCTGAGACAATGCCTGTCAGTTTTACCATACGTCCCGTATACTCCGCTACCTCGTCGGCGTCTTCTACTGTATACTCTGTTGTTATAAGTTTTGAAATTTCTTCCCCCGTCAGAGGTTCTTCTTTTGAATCCGCATTCCATTTATCTTCCAGGGCAGTCATACACTCCATCACAGATGTTCTTGCATCTGTCCCTATCATCCCGGCAAGATCCGCAGCCGTGGAAATTCCGCCATATACCGCAGAGTATTTTTTCTCTTTCATCGTTGCCGGATTATACTCATCGGGATCTATCTTTGGAAGGATATAAAAGGTTCCTTTTATCAGCACAACCCCCATAAGTAATACGAAAACAACTGCCCCGCATACTCCCAGAAGTTTTCTGCCTGTACTTTTCTCAGGCACTTGTATTTCAACGTCTTTCTCGTTCTTTTCTTCCATCTTTTCTTCCATTCTTTTCCTTCTTATTTATCTCTCCAGATGATCCGTCCTTTGGACAGATCATAAGGGGATAATTCCAATGTTACTTTATCTCCCGGCAAGATCTTGATAAAATTCATTCTAAGTTTTCCACTGATGTGAGCAAGTACCTGATGTCCATTCTCTAATTCCACCTGGAACATTGCATTTGGCAGTTTCTCTACTACTGTTCCTTCAATTTCAATCACGTCAGTTTTTGACATACGCGTTTTCCTCCTACTTCTCTTCCTTATTCCAATTTTTAAGTATATATTTGATGCTCACATCTGTGGCATCCGCAACATCATATTGTTTACAGATCAATTGTACATGTTTCTTTTTCTTTTTCTTTAATTTGTCAAGAGTTCTAATCTTGCCGTCCGCTAAATATATATATGTGTCGTCCACATCCATTATGACATACACTTTCCCGGCGTCATGTCCTGCCAGCGAGAGCGCCAGCATTCCTTTCTTATATCTGTCCATATCTCTACCTCACTTTGTCCAAACCCTTAGATATTTCCGGTCAGGGTGAGGAGTTTTGGTTCTCCTTCTGTGATCAGGACTGTATTCTCATAATGTGCAGATAGTGAACGGTCTCTTGACACAACTGTCCAGTCATCCGAAAGCCAGTCTACTTCCCAGCCTCCCATATTGATCATCGGCTCAATCGCAAGGGTCATGCCTGCTTTTAATTTTACGCCTTTTCGGTTCATCACATAATTGGGGATCTCAGGCGCTTCATGAAGAGCGCTCCCGATTCCGTGACCACACAGATCGCGTACCACACCATATCCGTGTTTCTCTGCATATTTTCCGATCGCCGCTGAAATATCAAATAAATAATTGCCTTCTTTGGCGTATTTTATACCTTCAAAGAAACTCTCCCTCGTAACCTGTACTAATTGCTTCGCCTCTTCACTGATCTCTCCCACTGCATGAGTTCTTGCTGCATCAGAATGATATCCTTTATAGATCACTCCCGCATCAAGGCTTACGATGTCGCCTTCCTGTAAGATCCTCTTATTACTCGGTATACCGTGGACCACTTCCTCATTCACGGATACACAGATAGATGCCGGATAACCGTTATAATCCAGGAATGAAGGGATACATCCGTAACTTCGTATCACTTCTTCTCCCAGACGGTCGATGTCCCTGGTGCTGATCCCCGGACGCACTGCCCGCTCCAGTTCTTTATGAACGATCTCAAGAATGCGTCCGGCCTCTGTCATTAATTCAATTTCTCTCGCTGATTTTATTGTAATCGGCATATTCTAAACTCCTAATATTTCTGTAATTGCCTGAAATACATCATCAATTTCCACGGTTCCATCGACCTCTTTCAACACGCCTGATTTTGAATAGTAATCAATGAGTGGCTTTGTCTGCTCATGATATACATTCAAACGTTTCTGAACTGTCTCCGGCTTGTCATCATCTCTTAAGATAAGTTCCTTACCACATACATCACAGATTCCCTCTGACTTCGGTGCTGCATATACAAGGTGGTATGTAGCCCCACAACCCACGCATGCACGACGGCCTCCCATACGTTTTACGATGTTCTCATCCGGAACCTCTACGTCGATTGCATAATCCACTTTCTGTCCGAGATCTGCCAGTGCTTTATCAAGCGCCTCTGCCTGAGGAATCGTTCTCGGAAATCCGTCCAACACATACCCTGATGAACAGTCTTCCTGATTCACACGGTCTACCACTAAGTCCACAACCAGTTCATCTGGAACAAGGAGCCCCTGATCCATGTATGTCTTGGCTTTCTTGCCAAGTTCTGTGCCGTTTTTAATATTTGCTCTGAAGATATCGCCTGTTGAAATGTGAGGAATGTTATACTTTGCAGCAATCTTCTTTGCCTGAGTTCCTTTGCCCGCACCCGGGGCGCCTAACATAACTATTTTCATATTCTTTTTCCTCCTTTATAGCATTTAAACCCGCGAAAAATCTTCCGCAGGTTAAAATGTCACTTAGCTATTTAAAAATCCCTTGTAATTACGTACAAGTGTCTGGGATTCTATTTGCTTCAGAGTCTCCAATATTACGCTGACGATAATGATAAGTGATGTACCGCCAAAGGATACCCTTGCTCCGAGCCAGCCATTAAAGAATATCGGAACCACCTGTATAAGAATAAGACCACAGGCACCAACAAATATAATGTACTGCAAGATCTTTGTCAGATACTCAACTGTCGGTTTACCTGGTCTGATACCCGGAATGAATCCACCATTTTTCTTCATATTGTTTGCAATCTCTAACGGATTAAATGTAATTGACGTATAAAAATATGCAAAGAATACAGTCAGAAGAATATATACGAGCAGTCCCCATGAATACTGGATATTCTGTGGGTTACACCAATTTGCCTGGTTCAGTCCTCCTAATATCTTGCTTCCGATCCCCGTTCCATTTCCCTTTCCAAGGAAAGTTGCGATCAGGATTGGCGTCTGCATCAATGAAGATGCAAAGATAATCGGGATAACTCCGGCCGTATTGACTTTCAACGGAATGTGTGATGACTGTCCGCCATAAGTCTTTCTTCCTACTACTTTCTGTGAATACTGCACCGCGATCCGTCTCTCTCCTCCTTGAAGGATTACAACAAATACTACCAGTACCAGAATGATGGCAAGAATAATGATAACTGCAAGTCCGGCATTTGCAATGCTTTTGCCCTTTACAAACTGATTGAAGAGACTTGCCATGTCACTTGGTATACGTGAGATAATATTGATTACCAACACGATTGAGATACCATTTCCAACGCCTTTTTCTGTAATTCTCTCACCGATCCACATAAGGAATGCAGAACCGGCTGTCAATGTGAGAACTACGATCGCTGCATTTACAAAGTTATATTCCACCAGAAGTCCCTGTCTGCCAAATCCTACTGCCATAGCGGTAGATGAGATCAGTGCAAGCCCTACTGTCAGATATCTTGTGATCGCAACAATCTTCTTTCTTCCGTCTGCCCCATCTTTCTGCATCTCCTCAAGTTTTGGGATTGCTATCGTGAGAAGCTGCATAATGATAGATGACGTAATGTATGGTGTAATACTTAAAGCAAATATCGACATCGACTCAAAAGAACCACCGGTGAAAGCGTTAAACAAGTTGAACGCTTCCCCGGAATTCTGAGCAAAAAACTCTTTAATATAACTGGAATTTACTCCCGGCGTCGGAAGTTGTGAGCCGAGTCTTATCACGATTAACATCAAAAACGTATATCCGATCTTTTTTCGGATATCCTTAATGTTCCATGCTTTTCGGAATGTTTCTAACATTAAATCACCTCTGCTTTTCCACCTAACGCCTCGATCTTAGCAACAGCGCCTGCGCTGAACGCATTTGCCTGTACAGTAAGCTTCTTTGTGAGTTCACCATTTCCAAGAATCTTAACACCATCTCTTGCATTCTTTACGATACCCTGCTCCAGCAATGTTTCAACGGAAACTACTGTATCGTTCTCAAATACTTCAAGAGCACTTACGTTAATACCAACGATTTCTTTCGTATTTCTATTTGTGAAACCTCTTTTTGGTATTCTTCTATATAATGGCATCTGACCACCTTCAAAACCTGGTCTTGGTGCTCCGGAACGAGCCTTCTGACCCTT
>CAYOSJ010000117.1:0-5470 GCA_964406595.1 uncultured Dorea sp. | reverse complement strand
ATGATTATTTTCTATAATGCATTCTGAGTATCGTGACAGCACATAAGTTGTTGGATACGATAATTCATTAGAATTCAGCGGAAAATGTGGATACTCCTGCTTTGAAACATCATATTCTACCATTTTAGCCTTTGCTTTTTGATATTTTAACATTAAGCCTGCATTTTTCCCAAAAATCATTTACAACACCTCTGGTAAATGTTATGAGCCAATTCCATCAACTTTTTACCATGTACATAAAAAATCAGTTCATTTTTTCTAATTTCAAGTTCTTCACCAGAAAAATCTAATTCTATGGCATCATCTACGTTTTCACGACTACTAACTCCTGCAGCTACATATGTAATACGATAATTATTATCTGGTTTAAATAAGAATCTCTTTACCTCTTCTGCCTCTTCTATTTTGCCCAGTTCTTTTAATCGCTTTCTGCAGTAGTTTACTGATCTTGCTAATCGATGCTCATCTTTTCTGGAATCGATAATTGCATTTTTGATTGGTATGTACTCCGTATTAGAGAGGGTAGCTTTAACTTCTGCTGCTACCAATTCATCTTTATCATTTGGAGTTTTATCTTCATTTTTGTACTTATATGCAATGACATCAGTGCCTTGTTGTGAATTGTTTTTTCCGGATCTGTTCTTCAATTTATATCTCGGAACAGAATACTGATGAACAAACTCTAATAAATCGGAAATTAAAATTTCTGTTATGTCTGCAGAACGTACCGTAGCTCCCAATTCTTCTCCTTTTTGTGGAATTACATAATCATGCAAATACTGTTCAACAGTCATTGCATTGTCATCTGCGTCTTCTTTAAGTTCAGTATCTTCTATGTAATTTCTTCGAATGTGCAATGCCCAGTCATCAAGAATACTTTCATCATCTTTATAATCAATTTTATAGCATTTTAGCGGTATGTCATCTTTAATTACAATACCAGTTTCTTCAACTATCCAATTGATGTATTGTGGCTTTTCCATGTAGTATTCCTTTCCTAACTTTTAACCTTTATACAGCCTTCAACAACATCCGGATTATTCTTAGATGTGATTTTATATGGTATCTCATCAATCTCATTTTTCACAAAAAGAATTGTCGGAAAAGCAACAGTTGTATTGTGTTTTATGTAATCCACTTTAAGCTTTACAATATAATTATCTTCACTCGAATAGAATGAATAACAAAACACATCTTTTATCTCATCAGTGAAATCATCACTATAATCCGGAACATATCCTGGCAAACCATATGGACGTGCTCCATGCGGAGTTCTTCCATTTTTCTCTGATTCTGAATATTCAATATATTCAGATGTGCCTTCAATTCCGAACAAAATACTCATATCACAATCTGTAAGCAAATATCCCATCTCTGCATTATTAAACTTAGGGAATTCACCTAATGTAAGCAAGGATTCTTTTGGAACTTCAAACGTAATTTCAGCATCTTCGTCGATGGCCTTACCACAATTCTGAATTGCTAATTTAATACAATTCATTCCAGAAAACGCTTTCTCAACCGGAGCCCATTCCAAAGCTTTGGAAATAGTTTCATGCAATCTTTTGATTTTCCAATATTTCTGCTTTTCTTCGGACGTTCCATTCAACTTAGGACCACTGAGTGGATTTGATGTTAAAGTATCTTTGTTTAAATTTCCAAGTTCAAAAAAGGAATTGGACAACTCACACTCCAGCTGTTCAGCCGCAGCAGTAATAAACTCTTTCTCATCTTCATCTATGTCAACAGGGCTTGTAAATCCAGCAAAAAAAGTATTAGCTGTAACAGATCTACCACCTACATTCATATCAGAAATCTCCTGATACATAGTCTTAATCGAAGTAATGTATTCTTTCATGCTAATCTCTGCATTTAACACGAATGGGCATACCACCGCTTCTTCAGTCAATCTTCCAGTTTCGTCAATACCTAATAACTTTAACTCAGAACGATATTCATTGGCTGTTTCACTTACCCTCTTTTCTGTCAAAAAATGCATGGAAAGATGGGCAAAAAACATCTTTTTAAATTCTTCGTCGGATGAATAAGTGAAATATATTCCTTTGTCTTTATATTTGTCACGGAATGCTTGTATTTTCTCATAGCCGTCACCATTTATTTTTGATGGTGGGATAGGCTTATCCGAAAAATACATAAACACTTGTTTTCCAGATTGAAGCATAATTTCAATTTCTTCTTCTGTTCCAGAACCATACTCATCAGTAGGTGTGCCAAATCTCGTCCAGAAAATCGCAACTGCTGCATCACATTTATTTACAAACTGCTCGTTAAGTAATGCCTGTGGTTTTCCTCCAGACTGAGCATAAGAACTCTTACTCCAATGGCGAGTTTTTATTGTGATTCCTAAAGTTTCAGTATATAATTCATTAAACTCATCTACTGCAGCTTCAATCAATGTAACTTCTTTCTTAATATCACCTGGACAAGAAATCAAAAGGTTATACAATGTCACATTTTGAGCCATTGATTACACCTCCCAAACAGTTTCATCCCCACAAATGTTACGAATTTTAAGGCGGATAGGTTTCTTTATGCTGCGGATGTAACCATCCCAAAACTCCTTGGTTTTATTGCCGTCTACGATAACATAGCCATTTTTATCAATCTTGATTTCACTATCAGAATGCCACTCACCACCGGTCGCAGTGCAATCCAGACTAAGGAATTCAATAAGTTCCAAGCCTTCTTCACTGATTTCAATCGATTTATACGGTTTCTTCGCAGAAGAATTAAGGAATGCTTTCTGATTGAATTCTGCAATTTTAGACAACACACGATCACTAATAAATTTATCAATAGCAACAGCATATCCGCCTGCAATTTCTTCTGCATGGAATTCTGCATAATCGCCAATGACAACATCATCAAGAATTGATTTAAGATCACGCAATTCAATTTCTAGAGTCGTACTGTCATCTTCTTTGATGAAATTCATAATCTCCACTTTATCAGTAATGTCGATATAGTAAACAATAACCTTTTTAATGTCATTATCCAATTCTGGAATCGCCTGATGGATAATACGGTTCATAGTCACTTTATCAAGAAGTTTTGCTGCACTATCCATTAAGTTTGGCACGTAAACAGGAATTGTACCAAGCTTGCTGTCAGAAATAGCACCTTCCCAGAAAGAATCAAGGGAATCTTCATTTTTCAAGCCAGGAATCAAAGATTTAATTTTATCCATTGTCTGAACCGGATTACGATAAAGTTGAACGCCATCTTTAATTTCCAGCACATCGAATTCAGCCCCATCTGCGACAAGACGATCACGGGTTGTCTGAATAGAATTCAATCCAATATCACAATGAATAAATTTTCTGCCAAGTTTATTTGCGCAAACTGCAGTTGTTCCGCTGCCTCCAAAAAAGTCTGCAACTATTAAATTTATATCCGAAGAAGCTTGAATTGCCCTTTCAATCAATGCCTCTGGTTTTTGCGTAGCATATCCAACCGGTTCTTCTTTATCTGCAGGTTGAAGCATAGACATTCTCCAGACATCATCAATAGTCTTTTCTGATGATTCCTGGTAAATTACTCTACCATTTTCATCTTTTGCATTCACAAGCTTTTGAGTTTCAGAATCCCAAACCCTTTTAATTTGTTTAATAGTTTCATCTCTCTTTTCCTTAATGGGCGAGAAACTATATATATCGCTTTTTGTATACAGAAAAATTACATCATGATTAGATGCAAATCTGTTTACATTCCCCTGCATTTTGTTGTAGTAATGCCAAACAATTTCATTCAGAAAATGTGATTCTCCAAATACTTCATCCAATAAGATTTTTACATAATGACCTATATGCCAATCAAGATGAACATAAATAGATGCCGTTTCGCTCATTATAGACTTAATCGCCATAAGATTTTCGTACATCCAGTTCAGATATTTTTCTTTATCCCATACATCACCGTACATCTTTTCTTCAAAAGCTTTCAATTCATCTACATCCAGCTCTTGTTCAGCCTGTGCAATAGCTTCTGCTACTTTCGGATTTCGACGGATATATACTTTCTTTGCGTAATCAGCACCACTCGCAAATGGTGGGTCAATGTAAACAAGATCAACCTGAATACCCTGCTCCTTCAGATAAGCGCAAGCAGAAACACATTCTCCACGAATAACCATATTGCCGTCAGCGTTTTCGCCCACGGTTTCCTGTTTTTCCATTTCATACAAAGGCATACCACGCTGTAATGTCATAGAAACATCGTCAGCGCCTTTGTATCTCAATATTCTATTAAAATTTCCAAGCACAGCTTGTCCTTCCACCGGCTCTGGTATAAACGGTACATATTTAATTGGCATTATTTGATTCCTCCATTTTTCATATAACTTACAAATTGTTCAAAAGAATTTGCCATACTATATGATGTTATAAATTCTTGTGCCAATTTTGCTTTTTGTATGTCATCCAACTCGTCTAATGTCTTAATAAAATCAAGCAATTTATTTTTTGCATTAGTATATTTATCATCAAACTCTATGCCTACAGTAGGTCTAATTCCATTCATTACGCTTTCTCCTTAAAAAACTCACAGATTTTTTGATGTGTCTGTGTCAATCTATCTTTCTCTGGCATCGTATCTTCCAAATACAGGTAATCAAAACGTTCATAACCATACGCAGCATTATTCTGTTTTGAAAACTCTGTTTCCATAAAATTCTTCTTATCTTTAAAGACTGGATCTTTGGCATAAATCTGCCCCTTGGTTTCCACTACAATAACCTTATGGATAACGCCATCTTTTCGTTTAATGATAAGGAAGTCCGGTGTGTAAATACCAATGTAATTCCATTTTCCACTGGTTTTCTTATAGCACTTGATCTTAAACTCCGTCATAGCACGGTCTCCATTGTAATACACTTCCAGACCTAATTTTTCAATAATATCGAAGGACAATACTTCTCTTAAAAATGTTTGTTCAAAACCACTGTCTGTACGATATGGCAAGTAGTGGAACGAACGATTCTTATTTGGGTGAGATGATACACGCTGTTGCAATTCCAAAACGATTCTATCGTTTCCAGTTTCTATAGCGAGATCAATTAACTACTGTGTCTTTTTATCAACTTTCAATTTTCCCTTATCGTCATCCATTATGTTTTCAACAACATTCTGTCTTGGATAGTAGTCATCCAGATTATCTGCATATATCTCAGAAGTAAAATTCGCAATGTTCAACAAATTAGCTTCTTCTGGTATCAGTTCTTCTGTTGTATTGAAATCCGTTTTGTCACAAAAAGCTTTGCGAATATTGGCTTCTACCAACTTTTTATTGTACTTCGAACTGAAATATCGTGAGCCACCTTTTTCGTATGTGATTTTTTCATATACTACTTTTAACTGCTCTGTATATGCATTTAATTCTGCCATGGAAGGTGTTCCAAATCCACTTCTCATAATGCCATAAATCCAAGAATTAAAGGTTGCATATTCTGTAC
>CAYOSJ010000116.1:0-5514 GCA_964406595.1 uncultured Dorea sp. | reverse complement strand
TTATGTGCGATGGCATTTCTTAAATCTTTCAACGCATATATGTATTTATAAACCAATGTACAATTGGTATCACTGGATAAATTCAAGCCAATATTTCTTGAAATCTTTTTTCTGACATCTTGTGTTAAGCAGGAAAGAAGATATCCAAAATCTCCCATTGTCAAAATTTCAAAGATTGCCCAGATTGGGACTTCATTATAATTCACAGTATTATAAAAATGTGTAATTTTCGGATTTTCTTTTCGGTATGCCGCTGCAATAGAATTTTGAATAGAACCCTGTAAATTCAATTTATTGTTCTGGAATTTTTTCTTAATGTCTTCCGAAGTTCCTGGTGGAGCATTTTTGTAACTGCTGACGGCTTTGTCATACATATCATAAATGCTGTTTGAATTAATCTCTGCCATAATGGTATTAAGGGCAATGTTTTTAAGAGCAGTTTCAATCAACATCATTTTACCGTATAACAATGATTTTAATTTTGTGTCGTATTGAATCGTAGCATTAATTTCATTGTATGAGGTAAAAGGGATTCTACGATTGGACGAAACAAAAAAACGGTATCCCTTATATCCGTGAAAATATCCTGTATTAATTAATTGTTGCTTTTGTGAACTGCCTGAAATAGCAATTCCATTATTCCGAAGATGCCGCATTAGTGCATCTGTTGATTTATAATTTGACATAAATTCTCCTGTTTAACATTTAAAACTATTAATTGTGATACAATCGATTTTTAGCCTGTAATAAAACGAATGTTTTCCTTCAGTTCATCGCTAAATTCTTCTAAATCGTTCATAGTGATTGCACCTTCATTTAAAAGTGAAACAATGTTAGAGATGCAATTAGAACGACTCATTCTTAACTGCACACCGGTATCTTTTTTATCATTGCGAATACGTTCTTCTAAAGTCCAAAATTTTTCGGAAGGAGTTCCTTCACCATTTAGCAATTCAATATATTCTTTATTCAACTTATCCATATAGGCTTCTTGCCAGTCTGAAATTTTCTCTCTGAACAAAGACCAATCCTTTTTGGTAAATCCGTATTCTGACATTTGTATCCCCTCCACTTTGACATAAGTAAATTATAGTATAAGCAGTTCTGTTTCTCAATACTTGTCTTTTGAAAAATTGCATTTAATTTTCGCTTTTGTATGATTGAGAATTACAATTCAAAATTGAATTTTAAAACGTCGAATGCTATAATCTTCTTATAATCAAAAATTATGAGAAGTTGTATCGTTGGAGGTTTTAAGATGGCTGTCTGTTACAATAAGTTATGGAAGATATTGATAGATAGAGGAATGAGTAAAACACAACTTATCAAAGCTGCAAAAATTAGTACAAATGCTATGGCAAAGTTAGGAAAAAACGAAGATGTTCGGGTAGAGGTATTAGTAAGAATATGTGGCGTTCTTAACTGTTCAATAGACGATATTATGGATATTCTTCCAAAAGAAATAGAATGAGGGAGGAAATAAAGATGAGTACTGTTTTATCAAAAAAACAAATGACCGAAGAAGATATTAAACTACAGTATATTACACCTGCCATTACTTCTAAATGGGATGTTAGAAAAATTACAATGGAAACACAGGTTACAGATGGAAAAATCAATTTAAAAGGAAATTTTGTTTTTCGTGAAAAGCCAAAACGAGCAGACTATATCCTGTATATGAGTGCAAATAATCCGATTGCCGTTATTGAGGCTAAGGACAATAAACATAGTATTTCACATGGTTTGCAACAGGCTATGACGTATGCGCAAATGCTCGATCTTCCATTTGCATACAGTTCTAATGGAGACGGATTTGCAGAACATGATTTTCTTACAGGAAAAGAACGAGTAATTGGATTAGATGAATTTCCAAGTGAATCAGAACTGATTGAACGCTTTAAACAGGAATCAGGAATGACTTCTGCGCAGGAGGCAATTATTCAACAACCATATTACAGTAGTCAGAATACATATCCTCCGCGCTATTATCAGCGTATTGCAATCAATAGAACGGTAGATGCGATTGCAAGAGGACAAAAGCGTTTGTTACTTGTTATGGCGACTGGTACAGGTAAGACTTATACTGCCTTTCAGATAGTTTATCGTATGCTTCAAAGTGGAATGAAACGGAAAATTCTTTATCTGGCTGACCGTAATATTCTTGTGGATCAATCGATACAACAGGACTTTGCACCATTAGAGAAAGTAATTCATAAAATTAATGTTGCAAAGGATGATAAAAATACGATTACTTCTCATGAAGTTTATTTTTCGCTATATCAGCAATTAGTCGGTGATGACGACAAAGAACATTTTAGTGAATTGTTTACTCCTGATTTTTTTGATCTTATCATAGTAGATGAGTGCCACCGTGGAAGCGCGAAAGAGGAAAGTCGATGGCGGAAAATTTTGGAATATTTTAGTTCTGCAACCCAAATTGGAATGACAGCAACACCAAAAGAAACGAAGTATATTTCTAATCTTTCATACTTTCATGAGCCTATATACTCTTACAGCTTGAAAGAAGGTATTGAAGATGGATTTCTTGCGCCATTTAGAGTGATTAATATTATGACTGATATTGGCGATGGATGGCGGCCTCGAAAGGGGCAAAGAGATATTTCTGGAAATGAAATTGAAGATAGAATTTATACAAATAGTGATTATGATTATAACATCATTATAGAAGACCGTATTCAGCAAGTAGCTTTGGAAATAACACGTTACTTAAAAGCAACTGACAGGATGGCGAAAACAATCGTATTTTGTGCAACAGAAGATGCTGCAGAACGTATGTGTCAGGCTTTAGTAAACTTAAATGCTGATATGGTCAGAAAAAATCCAGATTATGTTGTGAGAATTACCGGAAGTGATGATTATGGGAAAAAGAAGCTCGATTATTTTATTTCTGTTACATCTCCATATCCTGTTATCGCAACAACTTCCAAACTATTGTCGACGGGAGCAGACTGCAAAATGACAAAACTGATTGTTTTGGATGAAATGATTGGATCTATGACAGAATTTAAACAGATTATTGGTCGTGGAACTAGACTTCGAGAAAAAGAAGGGAAAACTCATTTTGTTGTTATGGATTTTCGAAATGTAACCAGATTATTTGCGGATCCTGATTGGGATGGACCAATTGAAATTAATGAAAAATTCACTCCAAAGGAAGAAATTGCTTATGGAGAAGGTTCTAATCAAGCTATTATTATCAAAGAACCAAAAACTCCTTACGGAAATCCAAAACCAATTATTGATCGAGATGGATGCAAAGTTCAAATTATTCATAAAACAGTTTCCGTGTATGATACCAATGGAAAACTTTTAAGACAAGAAAGTATTGTGGATTATACGAAAGAAAATATTATTGGTGAATACGCATCGTTAGATAATTTTATAAGACAATGGTCGCAAGAAGAGAAAAAAGAGAAAATCAAAGAAATGCTTTTGGAACGAGGGATTGACCTTGAAACGATGAAAAAAGAGCAAAATATGGTAGATGTAGATGATTTTGATTTTATTTGCCATGTAGCCTTTGATAAAAAGCCTTTAACTCGGAAAGAAAGAGCTAATAATGTAAAAAAACGTGATTTTCTCAGTAAATATAGTGGTATTGCCAGAGACGTGCTGGAAGCACTTTTGGATAAATACATGAATACCGGTATATATGAAATCGAGAAAACTGAAATTTTAAAACTTGATCCGTTCTTGAAACTGGGAAAACCAGCAAAAATTGCAGGATATTTTGGTGGAAAGGCTGGTTATATGCAAGCGGTGAAAGAACTTGAAAAAGCAATTTACACAGAAGAGGCGGTATAAATATGAGTAATTTAGCAGGATTTGTAAAAAGACTTCGTGATATTATGCGGAACGATGCTGGCATCAATGGAGACGCACAGCGTATAGAACAAATTGCATGGATGCTCTTTTTAAAAGTATACGATGCAAAAGAACAGGATTGGGAATGGGACGATGAAGGTTATGTTTCCATTATTCCTGAAGAATGTCGTTGGAAAAATTGGGCGGTAGATGATCGTACTGGTACTGCTATGACAGGAGAAAGATTGTTGGATTTTGTAAATAATACATTATTTCCAACATTGAAAAAACTTCCTGTTGATGCATCTACTCCAATAAAAAAAGCTATTGTTCAAACTACATTTGCAGATGCGAATCAATATATGAAAGACGGTGTACTTCTTCGGCAGGTTATTAATGTAATTGATGATCTTGATTTAGGAGATTATGAAGAAAGTCATGCTTTTGGTGAGATTTACGAAACTATTTTAAAAGAGCTACAAAGTGCAGGCTCTTCCGGTGAATTTTATACTCCTCGTGCAGTAACAGATTTTATGGCAAAAATGATTAATCCTCAGATTGGTGAACAGGTAGCTGATTTTGCTTGCGGTACCGGAGGATTTCTTACGAGCTGGCTAAAAGAATTATCAACAAAAATAGTAACCACAGAGGATAAGGCAGCCTATGATACTTCAATATACGGAATAGAAAAGAAACAGTTTCCGTATATGCTGTGTATTACCAATATGTTGTTACATGGAATTGATGTGCCAAAGATTTATCATGATAATTCTCTGTTAAAAGATGTTTTAGATTACACGGAAAGCGATCAATTTGATGTTATTTTGATGAATCCACCCTATGGCGGAAATGAAAAAATGGAAGTGAAAAATCATTTTCCGGCAGATTTGGCAAGTAGTGAAACAGCAGATTTGTTTATGTCAGTTATTATGTATCGTTTAAAGAAAAATGGTCGTGCTGCTGTAATTCTGCCAGATGGTTTCTTATTTGGTACTGATAATGCAAAAGTTGCAATTAAGAAGAAGTTATTTTCTGAATTCAATTTGCATACTGTAATTCGTTTGCCACATAGTGTGTTTGCACCTTATACTTCTATTACCACAAATATTTTGTTCTTTGATCATACAAAAACAACAGAAGAAACATGGTTTTATCGTTTAGATATGCCGAAGGGATATAAAAATTTTTCTAAAACAAAACCAATGGAATTCAAACATTTTGAACCAGTTATGAAGTGGTGGAATGATAGAGAAGAAATCAATGAGGATGGTTTCGATAAGGCAAAGAAGTTTTCGGCAGAAGAAATCATTGCAAAAAATTATAATATTGATCTTTGTGGTTATCCTCATGAGGAAGAAGAAATTTTGCCACCAAAGGAATTGATTCAACAATACCAAGAAAAACGAGCTAGCTTAAATGCTGATATTGACCGTATTTTAGCTCAGATTACAGAAATATTAGGTATCGATCTGGAGGGACAATAATGACCGGACAACAATTGAAAAATTCAATATTGCAGATGGCTGTTCAGGGAAAACTTGTTCCGCAAGATCCAAATGATGAACCAGCTTCTGTATTACTTGCACGAATAAGAAAAGAAAAAGAAGAACTTATCAGAGCAGGAAAAATTAAGAAAGAGAAAAATCCTTCTTATATCTTTCGTGGTGCTGATAATTTGCCTTATGAGAA